>DATFBJ010000083.1:0-6034 GCA_035253885.1 Nitrososphaeraceae archaeon | reverse complement strand
ATGCATTAAAACTATATTCTTATTCTGAGCATTATAGTTCTCAAATATCCTTTAATGAACAAGAATTAAGACACTATCAGGAATTAGATTATAAAATCCAAGAATACTTATTTAATTTTGGAGGATCAGCCTTTATTTCAGAAAATGAAAATCCTATTTTTAAAAAATTTGTGAGTTTCTTGGATGATGATCTAAATACTATAGAAGCAATCAAACTATTAAAAAATTCTTTAAAAGAAAAGTCTTTACAAGCAGAAATTGGCAAAATGGTGAATATTCTCGGACTCAAATATTAAATATAACTACTACTATCAATACCACCGTTATTTACAAAATGAGTTAAAATTTTGCTCATTGTGGACTAGTAATATAACTTTGAAACGATCTACCACCGAAACTAATATTATTCTGTTTTTTAATAGAAAATTTAGTCGCGATGATTATTTTTTCAATAGAATATATTTTGACAATTTTGACAATGAAAATGAGATTGTTAAATCTCTTGGATTTTTAAAAAGGTTTCTCATGCTTGAAGGAATTTCAGGATATTTGTATATAAAAAACGACATGACTACCAGTTATTTGAAAAAACAGTTAAAAAATAGAGGTTTTAGTTGTATAGATTCAATTTTAACCTTGGAATCGCCGCAATCAACAGTATCATCAGATCAAAATATGAATACAACAAAAAATTTAGAAAAAAAAATTTCCGTTACTAAAATCAATGATGATCCAATATTGCTTAATGCATGGATTAGAATTTTCTGTCAATCTTTTAATATCAAAGTTATGGAACCATATAGTGAAATTGTAAATAAAAATAAGTACAGATTTGTATTTCTTTTGGCTAGTTTAAAGAATAAGGATAAGAGAAAGAAAAAAGATAAGAAGCATAAAGAGAATAAGGAGAATAATAATAATAGTTATGATGCAGATAATGAAGATGATGATAGTCCAGCAGGAGTTTGTTTATTATTTGAAAAATATGGGTGTTTAGGTTTGTATTGTTTAGGAACATTACCTAATTTTCGAAATAGAGGAATTGCTACAACTATTTTAAAAACTTCTCTACAAATAGCACATACAATGAAATATGATAAGATATTTTTACAAACTTTTCAAAATGATAATTATATCTACTTTTATAAAAAATTTAAATTTAAGGTAATAGGTAAAAGAAAAATATTTCAAATTAACTAATAGAAAAATCAATATTAGATTACAATAAAAAATATAATATACAGAGTCAGAATGGTTAATTGTAATAATAATAATAATGGTATTTATTAAAAAATTAGAAATTTATGGTTTTAAATCTTTTGGATTTAAAAATACTGTAATTAACTTTAATAATGGACTTGTTGCCGTTACTGGCCCTAACGGTTCAGGCAAAAGTAATGTTTTAGATGCTATCATGTTTGCACTAGGCGAAAATAGCCCCAAATCTTTACGAGTAGATAAATTTCAATCTCTATTTCACGATACTGAAAATAAATCCCACAAATTGGTTCGAGTAAGTATCACTTTTGATAATAAGAATAGAGGAATTCCAATTGATTCAGATAATGTAACTTTGACTAGGGAAATGGAGGGTTCTGCTGGCGAAAGTCAATACCATTTAAATGGAAAAAAGGTGGCAAAATCAACAATTACTGAGTTATTACAAATTGTTGTTGCAGTCCCAAATAAGTTAAACATTGTACAACAAGGGATGATCACAAGAATATCAGAATTAAATTCTGAAGAGAGAAGAAGAATTATAGAAGATATTATTGGATTGTCTTATTTTGATGAAAAAAAGGAAGAATCATTAAAACAATTAGATGAAGCAGATAGAAGACTCGATATAGCTCTAGCCCGGATGAGTGAAATAAGAAAGAGGATTGATGAATTAGAAGTTGAAAGAAATGAACAATTACGATTTCAACATATTGAAAATGATATTAAAAAATACAAGGCTATCAAACTTTCAAATGAAATAAGAACAATTCAAAAGAATGTTTCAATTAATTCCCAAGTATTAGAAACAAAAAAAATAAAGTTACAGAGTGTTAGTTCAGAATTAAAAGAGACAAAAGAAGAATTAGAAAAATTAGATTTAGAAAAAACAACATTCATTAAAGAAGTAGATAAAATTAACAAGGAAAAAGCTGATATAAGTAATAGAATATCATCAATAGTATATGATGTAGAAAAATCAAAAGCAATTTTAAAAGAATTAGTTTCTAGAATTGAACAAATAAATCAGAAAATAAAAATTAACAATAATACAGAAACAGAATCAGGGAAAAAAGTTAATAATTTTCTATCTATAATTAGTATTTTAGAAAAAGATGTTGAAATTTTAAATAAAAGAAAAAATGGTCATATTAATGAATTAAATTCACTACATAAGAGTATTTTAAATCAATCTAGTTTAAATCAACAAACAGAAATTAGATCACAGAAAATAAATCATAGACTTTCAAAAATTACATCATTAAATAATAAATTTGAGCTTGATATTTTAAAAATTCAAGAAAACAAAAAAATTATTAAAAACAATTTAAGAGATACGAATTTTAAGATAAAAAATTTGAAAAGCAAAATATTAACAATTTCTACAGAATTACAAAATAAAAATGACACTCTTGAAGAATTAAAAATAAAACAAGAAAAGGTGAACAAGACATTAGTATTGATGGAAGCAAAAGTAAAAGAATTCAATGATTATATAGAACAATCGACAAATATATTAAACAATTCTGATACTGAATCCTTTAAAATTTATGAAAAAAATAGAATTTTAACAGATTCTATGTACGAAGATTTAACAATTTCGGAAATTATCAAAAATAATAATCAATTACCTACTATTGTAGGAGTAGTTCTTGATTTGATCAAATGGGATAAGAATTATCATAGACCAGTAATGGCTGTTGGAGCGGAATGGATGAAAGCAATAGTTGTTAATAATGTACAAGATATGATACAAATAGCAGAATTTGCGAAATTGAAAAAATTACCTCGTCTGAAAATAATTCCATTAGATATAATTGAATTAGTGATAGCAGCAGATAAAGTAGCAGAAGATATAGCTAATGAAAATATCTCTATTATAGGTAATTTATCTAATTTTGTAATGTCTGATTATGAAAAATTAGTAAATTTTATTTTTGGAAATACTATTGTTGTAAGGACTGCTAGTGAAGCATACAATATTTCTTTAAAAGGATATAGAGCTGTATCAATAGATGGTGAACTATTTGAATTAGAGTCAAAATCTCTCTTAATAGATTATAATTCCACAATTATTAATTTTGTTACTGAAATTAATCTAAAAAACGATATTGAAAGTCTACGATCCCTTATATTAAAATTAAAGGATTCCCTTTTAAAAGAAACAAAAGAGATAGGAAAACTATTAGATAAATTAAAGAATTTAAATGCAGAGAAAATAAGTTTAGAAAATTCAATTAAATATCTCCAAGATAAAGTTATTTTTCAAAAAGAAATATTAAAAGAAAAAAATATAGAATTAAAAGAATTAGAGGCCTTCCTAACTAAAAATATAATTGACTACAAAAAAATAATAGTATTATTGAAAGCAACTGAAAAAAGACATTTTTTGATAGCCAATAGCAGAAATAGATTAGTAGGAGAATTGAAGAAAATACGACAAAATTATGATGAAACTCAACTAGGAGAATTAAACATTGAACGAAGTAAATATCAAAGTTTAATTGATTCTGATAATCAAGAATTGCAAAATATTATGATTAAACTTACAAAAACGAAAAATGAAAAAGACTTTTTTCAAGAAAGAATTAATTTATTAAATGAAGAAACAATTAATCTAAATAAAGAACGTTCAGATAAAGAATTAGCAATAACTAAATTGAAAGATAAAATAGAAAAAGAAGAAATTGATTTAAACTCTTTACGAGATAAGGAACAAAATATTATCTCCTCTTCAGGTAATTCTTATACAATATTACAGTCATATGAAGAAAAAATTAAAATTCTGCTTGACGATGAACGAAAGCTCTCTCGAGAAAATAGCATTATAGAAAGAGAAATTATTCTTTTAGATAAAGAGATAATAAATTTAAAACAACAAGATGTTAAATTAAATAATGATCTTATTGTAACAGGGTACAAAAATCTAATTGATGACAATTTTGATGTCAATGAACTTTTATCTAATTTATCCGAAGAATATGAAATGTTAAAGAACCGAATAAATTTAAGAGCAGATGAAACGTATGTTCAGATTGTTGATGGTTATAGAGGAATGTCTGACCGCAAAAATGATTTGGAAAAAGAAAGAAATTCAATAGTTATTTTTATAGAAGAAATTAATAAAGAGAAAAAAAATATGTTTATGGATGCGTTCAACAAAATTAATAATGATATAAATTATATATTTTCAACTATTATAGGAGGTAATGCATGGCTTGAAATTGAAAATCCTGAAGATATCTTTTCTAAAGGAGTCAGGTTAATAGTTCAGTTTACGGGAAAACCCAGAAGAGACTCTACTGGATTATCAGGAGGAGAAAAGACAATGGCAGCTACGATATTTTTACTGGCACTTCAATCAATCAAGCCATCTCCTTTTTATTTGATGGATGAAATAGATGCTCACTTGGATGCCCAAAATACAGAAAGACTATCAAAGATTCTTTTTCAAAGATCTAAAAATAATCAGATCATTATGGTAACATTAAAAGATTCTACTATATCAAAGGTGGATCAAGTATATGGAGTATTTCCAAGAGAGGGCATTTCTCACATTGTCAAATATAAATATCCTACTACTACGACTACTACTACTACTGCTAGGAGTTAAATGAGGAGAAGAAGAAGATTTCTCTAAATTGATTAATTATTTATTTTAATAAAATAAATAATTTGACCTTTGCGAATAAATGATCAATAAATAGATTCATAATTAAAGCATCTAACAAAATGAGAATTATGAGGATCTTTGAAAGAAGAGGAAGTAGAATGGTCAGGGGTTCTTTTTTCTTCTTTTGCTATAGTCAATAAAGGTTCACTATTTTTGCACTTCTCCGTAGAATATAAACATTTATTTATAAATTTACAACCACAATTGACAGTTTCTGATTCAGGATCATTTTTTATCTTTATTTCATGAAGAGATTGTTTTTGATTATTATTATTATTATTATTTCTAAATTTTGGAATTGCAGATATTAAAGCTCTAGTATAAGGATGAAGAGAATTATAAAGAACCTCTTTAATATTACCTTGCTCAACAATTTGTCCTTTATACAAAATAATTATATTATCACCTACGTATTGTGAAGTAGCTAGATCATGAGTTATATATAAAAATGAGATATTTTCTTCTTGTTTTAATTTTTTCATTAATTCCAATATTTGACCTCTTATAGAAACGTCCAACATAGAGACTGGTTCGTCAGCGATAATCAACAATGGTTTAAGGACAAGAGCTCTTGCAAAACTTACTCTTTGTCTTTGGCCTCCTGATAGCATATGAGGATATTTTGAAGATATTTCTTCTGGATCTAGATTTACCTTTTTTAATGCCGAATAAATATATTTTTTAATATCATCTTTTTTAAGGTCTTTTTTATGTACATCTAATGGTTCTTTAACAATATCAAATATCTTCATCCTTGGATCTAAAGAAGAATAAGGATCTTGAAAGATTATTTGTATCTTAGATCTTGTTTTTAGTAATTCTTTTCCTTTTAGTTTAGTAATATCAAGATTATCAAAAAATATGCTACCCGAATCTGGATTTATGGATCGCATTATCAGTTTAGCAATAGTTGTTTTTCCTGAACCTGATTCTCCTGCAAGAACAAGTATTTCACCTCTAGAAATTTTAAAAGTGATATTATCTATTACTTTTATTTTCTTCGTTTTTTTAAATCCAATTAAATTGCTGATTCCGCTATGTAATGGAAATGATTTATTTAAATCAACAATATTGAGTATTATGTCCTTCAATTCAATTTACTTTATAGATATATTATTCAAAAAAAAAGTTTCTGGTTCTGAA
>DATFBJ010000082.1:0-8984 GCA_035253885.1 Nitrososphaeraceae archaeon | reverse complement strand
GTATTATATAGATAAATAAATAATCTTATCCAATTGTATACATGTTCTAGATCACAATTGTTATTACTCTTGTCATTGTTGATACCAGGATAGTAATCATCAAAGGTTTCAGTTCTATCTTTAAAATACTGCATTACTCTTTCTATCAATAAGGCTCTTCTCTAAAGGAGAATGCAACCTATGTTTTAGATGGAGAAAATTGCAAGCTTGAGGATACCATGTACCGTCATCTGTGTAAACTGTATGTCTACCATAACTGGAGACAAGTGATCTGATAAAATTCTCTGCTACAAACATATTTCTCTCCTCTGAAATATTAAAACCAAGCACAGATCTGTGAACAGGTTCAATACAGATCCATAACCAAAAGTGTTGATTTCCAATTTGGATAATTGTTTCGTCTATTATAAAAGCAGAAACTCGTTTACATTTGTAGATTTGAGAAGAACCAAATCTTTGAATCCAATTCCAGACAGACACGTAACTTTTATTCTGATCCTTAAACATTGTTAATGCTTTTGATGTATTTCTTAGACTGAGACCAAGAAGAAAATACAAATACAAAGAATACAACACTATCATTGTGGATGTTCTATTTTTTTCAAATAATCTAACAGCCATTAGATTAGAAATAGAGCATTCACAGCTAAATCTATTTCCTTAAATTAACAGGAGTTATTAAAGTCATTATAAATATCTAGAATCAAATTTACCAGCTGAGAACGAGATCATCCTTCCTTTAGTATAAGATTTTGAGATATGAGATATTTGATATATTGGAATCAGCGCAATAATGTAACCTTTGCATCAAATCCTTATTTTTATAAATTTAATAATACTAGATAAACAATTTATTATGTTTTATTTAATTTTTAAGTATGAAAAAATATAGATGTCCTAATTGTTCATTTTTAAATTCAATAAAAATAAATAGAATTTTTGATGGTCGATTATTATTTATTTGTGAAAAATGTGAAATATGCTCCGTTTTACCATTTTATAATAATATAGATGAAACATATTTAGTGTTTCTAGATAAGTTTGATAATGGTTATATAACTGTTTTCGAAGATTTAAAAGTGATACTTGAAAATGAAAAAATAGTAAGACCAAGAAAAGAAATAGAAAAGATGTTAAAAAAAAGTAACATAAATAGCAAACTCCTAAACGAAATTTTGTATTCGGAATTGGACTATCTCGTTGATGTTAAAAAATTAAAAGAATCAAAAATAGATATAGGTAAAGATTTAGACGAATTACCATTAGATGACATTTTAGTAAACCAATTAAAGTCTAAAAATATTAAAAAATTGTTTAAATTTCAAGAAGAAGCTATTCTCAATATTCTTAGAAATAAAGATACGGTAATTATTGCACCTACTGCTTCTGGAAAAACAGAGGCTTTTTGTATTCCAATTTTACAAAAGATATATGATTCAAAAACTCGGATAATTAACAAAAAGAATCAATGGTTTAACAGTAAAAAAGAATTTAGAACTGAAGGAATAAAAGCAATTTTTGTTTATCCAACAAAAGCATTAGCAAGAGATCAACTATCAAAAATAATCGATTATTCAAAGAATTTAGATATCGTAGTAAAAATATTTGATGGAGATTTAACAGAAAATGAAAAACAAAATTTCTATGAATTTCCACCCGATATAGTATTAACAAATTTTGATTCTATACATTATCATCTTTTGAATAATACAAAATTTATAAAATTATTGAATATTTTAGAATTTTTAGTTGTAGATGAAGTTCATGTTTATACAGGGATATTTGGATCTAATGTTCATTATATTATTCAAAGATTAGAAAGAATAATAAATAATAAAAAATTGCAAATTATTGCATGTTCTGCTACATTACCAAATGTTAGGGAATTTTGTGATCTTTTATTTTCTCGGGAAATGGAAATAATTATTGGAGAAGGGAAAAGAAGTCATACCAATTTTGCTATTATATATCCCTCACTTAGATCAAATAAATCGTTAGTAATTGAGTTAATAAAAAAAATTACTAAATACCATAAAACTCTAGTTTTTAGTAATTCACATATATCAGCAGAATTAATAGCTTTCACTTCTGCAAAACAAGGAATTAAAATAGGAGTTCATAGAGCTGGACTTCCGCCTAAAAATAGAAAAATTGTAGAAAATTCTTTTAAGAGTAAAAAAATAGACGTTATTTCTTCTACACCAACCTTAGAATTAGGTATAGATATTGGAGATGTTGATGCTGTAATATCCAATCTTGTTCCTATAAACAGACTGATTCAAAGACTAGGAAGAGCAGCAAGAAAGGGACAAGAAGGATATGCTTTTTTGACATTGGGAAATGATCCAATAAGTCAATATTATAAAAATCATCCTGACGATTATTTTATTGATCAAGAAATACCATATATTGATCCATTAAATCCAATAATAATGGAAAATCAAATTCTTGCAATGTGTTATGATAGACCTATTTCAAAATATGAATCGAAAAATTATTTAAAAGTTCTTTGTAAATTGGAAAAAAAAGAATTACTAAAATTTATTAATGGAAGATATATTCCAAATCTAAGTAAACATATTGTTTTAAAAAATTATAACATAAGAGGAATTGGAAATGATGTAAATATTGTTTTTAATGGCAAAATTATTGGAAATAGAAATTTACCTCAAGCACTAGAGGAATTGCATGATGATGCCATTTACTTTCTTTCGGGTAAAAGATATAAAGTTAAAAAATTAACAATTGACGAGAATACAGAAAGAAATTTTGCAGATATAGAAGCTATACCAAATGACTATCCATTTTATACAAAATCCATAATGGAAGAGTTTCCAGAAATAATAGAAATATTTGAACAAAAGGAAATTTTTGGAATCAATTTAAGGTATTGTTCTTTGAATATTTTTAAAAAAGTAATAGGATATTCAAATATAGAGATTGGAAAGGAGATCAATCAAGGAAAAAAAGTTTTTTTAAATGAACCGATAACTTATAGTTATTCTACAAAAGGCTTTATATTTCGCGTCCCAAGACCAAGAGAAACTTTAGAGATGATATCCGACGAAAAAGAAAAAGTAGAGATGAGTGGATATCATGCTACCGAACATGTAATTATCGAAGGAAGTAGTATGTTAATAGGAGGAGCATCTCAAGATATAGGAGGAATTTCACTAGGGGATATAGGAATGATAGTAATTCATGATGGAAGTATTGGAGGCAATGGGGCAAGTAAAAGCCTTTTTGATAAATTTGAACCAGCCATAAGAAGAGCATATTCTATCTTGATGGAATGTCCATGTGAAAATGATGATGGATGTCCCCGTTGTACTTATTCCTATAGGTGTGGTAATAATAATGAATATTTACATAAAAAAGCTGCAATTGAAATACTTTCTCGTATTATTAAAGGAGAAAAAATAGAAATAGTAGATTTTGAACGTTTTCAACAGACTCTAATATAGAGCCTTAAAAAGTCAATTATTATTATTAATATTATTATTATATCATTTACTTCTAGTTTTGATAATCGAAATTGTCAAGTATGAAAATTAAGTGTATTTTCTAGAGTATTTCTAGAAGAGTCGGAGATTACACCTTCTAAAGATTCCTTAGTACTATCAGTAATATTTTTGATTACAGGAGTAATACCAATTTTATCTACACCCTTTAGTACTCCAGCTAAAAAAGTCTCCCATCCTAATCCGATAATAGCTAAGAATAGTATTATTGCAATCATCCATAAAATTACTCCCATATTATGATCTAGTACATTTTTAAAGTATATTAAAAATTAGTTAGATTTATTAAGTTTAAATTATATTATAAATCTTATAGTACAAAATTCAATAAATTATTTAGTAATAGATATTTTATATTTCTTAATTTATACATAATAAATAATTCATGAAAGTACAAAAAATTTCAGCTATAACTTTAAAAATTCAAAATATGAAAAGAGAATGGAAATTTTATTCAAAAGTTCCAGGGCTAACTCTTACATATGGAGGACCTGATAGCACCTTCACTTCTTTTGAGATGAAAGATGATTCCAGTAATTCCAAAACATATTTAAATTTAGAATTTACAAATAGATTAACACCTAATAAAAATTTTGGTAGAATTGTTATTTATTCAGAGAATGTAGATAAACTCTACAATTATTTCCAAAACGATGAGAATATTTCGCATCTAATTACCATACAGAATGAGCCAAGAGATGGAGAATGGGGGGAACGGTACTTTCATATTTTGGACCCAGAAGAGTACGAACTGTCTTTTGCACAAATTATAAATCAAAATTAAAAAATATATTGTTTTGTTAGATCCGAAAAATAATTCTATTTTCAATACATATTTGGAATTAAAACCTAAATTACTTTAATAAGAACAGCTTTCGAAATTGATATAAGATCATTTTCAGCTCCTAGCATCAAAACATAATTTCCTATCGCAACATCATTAGAAAGAGTAAATACAAAAGATAATTCTTTTGATTCATCTTTTTTCAATTTAAATGAATTTTCACTAAAAATTCCATAAGATGTACCTAGATCACCACTTGGAGTTAATGTAGATGAAGAGATAGGACTAAGAGAAGAATCAGTATGTGCCTTAATCTCAAATTTAATTTCTTTGCTTTCTCCAGGGTTAATGGTTATTTCATTTTCTATAGTAGTAATTGAAAAAGGTAAGGGAATACTAGTATCAACATAACCAATCTTGTTTTCACTCCATTCAGTGAACCAAATTGACCTTTTAGAGATTTCATTACTGATCTGTAATATATTTCCAATACCACAACTATTCTCAGGAGATTCTGGAGGACATTGTCCAAATTGTTTGTTCTGTGAAGGAATCCAATATTCAACTAATGTCATATTCTGTGGATAAAATTTTCCAATTTTGTTACCAATATGTTCATTAAAAATAATAGAATTATTTAGTCCGTTTTTCATCCAATAAGGTAAAGTATAAGCTTGACCACTAATTTTTTCTCCTGCAAAAATCTTTTGAGAAATTGGAGACGTTACATATTTTGTTAAAGAACCATTAATAGGATTTAATTTAACAAAGATACTAGTACCATGGTCACTTATCCAAATATTACCTTTTTCATCAATGGTCATACCTACAGGTGAGGGAAGATCTCCAATGTCATATTTTTTAAAAGATTTGTCTGTAATATCATATTTATAAATTTGACCTTTATATCCAAATGCAAGTATTGACATCCATACATTATTATTTTTTTTATCTACTACAATCGAGCCTGTACTAATAATAGCGGGATCAAAATCTTTAAAATCTTCAATTGGAAGTGGAATCTTAGAAATTCCATCAGATGTACCACTTTTCATTAAAGCGATATTGCCAATCCATAATGATTGTGATCTAATACCTACAAAGAAAATATTTCCATTATTATCAAAATCGAGTGATACTGGATAAATAGTACCAAAAGATAAATTAGTTTCAGGGATTTTGAAATGTTCAAATACTTTATTTTGTTTGTTGAATTTCCAAATTAAATTTTGTTTTTCATCAGTAAACCATAAATTTTCTTTTGATGGATCAAGTTTAAGATCCCAAACTTGAGATGAGTCAATAGGATTATCTCGCGATAACCAAATAGGTATATCATATTTTGTGAAAGCTTTTGTTTCAAAGTCATAAAAAATTAGTGATCCCTGTTTAGTAGAGATGTACCATATCCCTCCTTCCTTATCATCATTTGTTATTGCCAATGGCATTTCACATTCGCTATTCAATTTGACTTCTTGGACATATTGATTAGAATTAGGTTTAGTATTAATTCCACAGAATTGACTTTTAAATTTTTCAATTGCTTGTTGTTTTGAGAATTCTACTTGATCTCCTATTTGATCTCCAAATGCTGTAGATAATGGGTTAAAGAACAATATTTCATTTATTAATAAATTAGACGATAGCTTGGAATTAATACTGTATGAAGAAATAAAAATAATTGATATAACAACAGAAAAGATCAAGAAGCTAAAATATTTGTTAACGTTGGAACAGATATCCATTTAATTATATTAAATTATAGTTCTTTATATCTCATTTCATCAAGAATTGCAAATGAAAAAATAGAATATTAAAATAAAAATGATATCAAAAATGTAAGATTAGCTGGCTAGCAATCCATTTAATGTTTGTTCAAAAATTTCATAAGGCAATGCTCCTGGAATTATTGATTGGATATTATTGTCTTTGATCAGTATAAAGGATGGAGTTCCTGTCAACCCCAAAGATCGAGCAATATTATCGTTATTTTGAACAATACTCAAATATTTATTAGATTGTATACAATTAGAAAATTTTTCGATATCTGGTATCTGAATGTTTCTTGCAAATTGTTTTAGACTATCATTGGTTATCCATCCAGTTTTTTCTCCTCCCCAATTATCATATAATTCAGTATGATAATCCCAATACTTATCCTGCTCTGCAGCACAATAAGATGCTTCAGCTGCTTTAGTAGAACTCCTGTCAGATGCATTATCATTTACTATATAGTCTTTGAATATAAAATTGATTTTACCTGAATCTACAAAATTTTTAATAATCTGTTCACGTATCTCGTTATGAAATTTCGCACAAAATGTACATTGATAATCTCCAAATTCAATCATTGTAATATTCGAAGTGTTTCCCAATATAGGTACAAAATTAGCAACAGGTTTTAATAAACTAGAAGAGAATTGATTTAATATTCTTTGTTCATTATAAAAATTGAATGATGTAAGCATCTGCTCATAAATTGGTAGATTATGATAATAATCAATATAATTTGAAATTAATGAAATTATATAGAGATTTGTTCCTTGAATTAGTCCAATATCTATCTGTTGAATTTTATTTTTATTTTCATCCAAATATGAATATACAAGTTTATGGTTATCATCTTTTATATTTGAAATATGAGTTGATTCGATTAATTCAAAATTATCAAGTGTTTTAACAAATTCATCAAGAGTAGCATCAACTATAGATTTTATTGTTAGAGAATCACTAAGAAGAGGAATTATTTGGACTTTTATTCGATTATTATTTGAATTATCATTTTCTGGAAAAAATATTATAGAATCGTTAGTTTCACTTAATTCCCAGTTAGAAGGATAATCTATTTTGAGAAAGTTATTTTCATATATAGAAAAATCGCTAGGTATCTCATCAGCGATTGATGGGATTTTCCATTCACCATTAACAGAATTTTGAGAAATGGTCATTAGAAAAGCGCTTATAATTAAGATTGATGTAAGTTTATATTTTAACAATATCATCTTTATAAAATTAATTGTAGTATATATTAAGGTAAAAAATAGTTTTTGTTAAGTTATTTGTCATTAAATTTTTATTTAAAGAAGTAAAATTAGTTTAAAAGATTTAATCAAAAGTATAATTAGATAAAATTCAAATCTGAGTCTATTCCTAGATTCATTATATAAATTTTATATAACTCAAAAGGAAAGTAAAAACATATCCCAACAATTAGTATATCAAGGTAGAAAAATGAATTATTTGTAATTTAAACAATATAAATCATCTTTGAGTTTGATTTTATCTTATTCTGGAGATAGTCTCAATAATGAAATAGCATGATCGTCAATCATATTCCCTACACCAAGATCTGTTTCTTTAATTACAAATTCAATATTTTCAATTTCCTCATTAGTTAAATTATAATTAGATGATAAAATTTTTTTAATTTTAAAGTCTTGTGGAGCAATAAAATTAAGATCAGTCCTTAAAGATACTTCTAAATTCTTATTTAGAAGAGACTTCGGAATTTTTCCACTTGAATCACTAATTATTTGAAAAACAAATTTTTCCACCAAAGTTTCTTCTGGGAGAGAGTCAAGTGCATTAGCAGTATAAAAAACCTGAACGCTAATAGGTTCATTTGCAAAACTTTCATTTTGTGAAGAAGCAATATTGATTTCATTAGTTTGAAGTATTACAAAACCTTCAACGAAGTCAGTATCATGAGGGTCTAAATTTGCTAAATTTTCTATGTCTTTGCATGTTAATCCAATTGAGCGATTTGGATCAACAGTCTTTATTATGGAATTAGTTGAGTTTCCATAATTAAATACAACATTCCAAAATAAGTTAATTGGATATTTTTGTTTATTATAAATACTTATATCAGTATCATAATGTCCAGGCCGTAAAGGTCCTTCATCACCTCTAATGGAGCCACATACAAATTTAGCATTATATGTAAAAAAATTAGATTTACTAATCAATGGTTTTTTAGATGTAAGATTAAAATTATTTACAAATTTTACTGTTGAAATTGGATCGTCCTTATTAATTTCAATTGACTTTGAAATTGTATTTGGTAAATAATTTTTGTTAGTCGCTTTTTGTGTAATAGTATAATTATTATTTGAAATATTTGATAGAGAAATAACTCCTATGGTTTTATTTGAATCCATCAAATCATTATCAGATATCTCGAGTACTGTAGATTTTTGGAACGGATCAGGGATAATAAGAAATTTACCATCTGAGAGAAATGAACCATTAATTGAAACCATTTCTATATTTAACAATCTACTAATATCATCTGTAAAGGCATAAGTTAATTCAAATATTTCATTTTCCAGATACAAAAAAATTGAGATTAAAAAAACTAGAATAAATACAATAGAAAGAATCATTTAACATTTCTATTAAAAAACAAATATATAATTTATACTTCTCAAGGCTAAAAAGAAAAATAAAAATAGATGAATAAAGAAAAATGTGAATCATAAAAAGATAAATTTTAATCCAGATGATTAAAATAACAAAAAGTGTATGCTAATATTTTCTTGCATCTCCCTCTAAAAGGCCAGAACCTAAATGAATTCTATCAATATGTTTAGAGAGGTCCTCATTATTACTAAATATTGATTCACAATATGGGCATCGAACGGATTTATCAGACATATCAAAATATTATTTAGTCTTCT
>DATFBJ010000081.1:0-6631 GCA_035253885.1 Nitrososphaeraceae archaeon | reverse complement strand
CTGCATTAGGTGGAATAATTGCATTGCTTAGATACCAAATTCGATAGATAATTTTATTTCATATTGCTAATTATCGTGAAAAAATCATCTTCTGTTATTCTAGTATTTTTAGAAGTATATGGTAATTCATCTTTACCTCTGTTATTGTTAGCAATAATGGCTTTGCATAACAAATAAAAATTTTATTCCTAAACTATTTCTGAATATATTTAAATTTCATTTTCAATTATTGCATCTGTAAGCTCAGCAGTACATAATAATAGATGCTTCTTTTAGTGTCATTTAGAATTTGATATATGAGGATTAGTTTTTGTTTTATACCCAAACTAAAGGTTGAATTAAAATATTTCTCAAGAATGTTTTCTGAATATTCTTTTAAATTTATTTCTTCTTCTTCTCTATATTGATTTTCTATAATTGTATGATTTATGGTTATTTTGGCATGTATTGTCTCTAATATTTTCAATATATATTAATTTTTCTTAAACATTATACAAATATACGATCCAAACTTATTAGAAAATGATGATGAAATTGAATTATCTTTAATTTTAGCTTTTAATTGAATCTATCATCCATTTTAAATATGACTTTGAGACATCGTTCATTTTAACTTCAATAATTTCTGGAACATCATAGGGGTGAAGTCTTGCAATTTCTAATTTTAGTTTTGTAGCCAAAGATTTAGTTGTTTTCAACAAGACCATGATTTCTTCATGATCTTCGAGTTTGTTATTCCAAGAATAGAATGATCTTATAGGAACTAAACTGATACATGCACATAATTTTTTTTCTATAATTAGATCATTAACATTCTGAATTATGGACTCCTTATTTGGGAATGTAGATATTATTATAACAGCTGACTGGTTCCTCCCCCGTCTCATGGTACTTAAACTATTATGAGGTATTATAAGATTTTAGATCATTCTTTAAATACTATCTTCTTGCTATGAAAATGTTGATAAAAATGAAGTGATTCTATATAATAATAATGTAGAGTATTTGTGAATGAATTTACTATTGGAGATTAATAAATTTATATATATTACAATTTATAACATGTTATACAATAAATAAACATCTGATCCTTTATTATGCTAAAAAGGCGATCTCAAACGGACACTCTAAAATTACAATCATACGATTTATTTCTCTTTTGATTAATTTTTAAATTCAAAATTCACTATGAATAATATTAATTAGAGAATATAAAACATTTCGAAAGAAAACAAACGATATAATATTATTATTAATGAGCTTTACAAATAATATCTTAAATCTAGATATATAATTTATATCTTAAATATCCTCAAACAAAAATATCATAAAATTTTTTCAATAATAATAGTTTGGTTAATTGTATTGGATTTCTGTTATTTCTGTTTGTAATTTCTTATTTTAAGTAATCAATTTATATCAAATGCTTTGAATTGAAAAGTTCAAATAATATTCACAAAGCAATAATAAAAAATTTGTTTTGATAGACTTAGTTCTATATTTATTACGGTCCGCCTGTTCCTAAATCAACTTCTCCTTCACCATTAGGATCAGTTTGACCTTCGGTCATTCCACCTTCATCTTCGGTCATTCCGCCCCCTACAGTTACTCCTTCGTCACCAGGCATTTCAGTTGTGTTTGCACTCATTCCACCGCCTCCAGTCATTCCTTCACCGCCTGGCATTCCACCTGTGCCGCCACCTTCGCCTTGTGCTAATACACTAGCAAATGTTGCTGGTATTCCTGCTGCAATTAAAGCAAATGCAAGAAGGGATGAAATTACTATTGAATGGATTTTTGCTTGCATACTGAATTGTGATAGATATAATATATAATAATTGGAGTAAAGTGTTTTAATGAATTAATGTCTCCTTAAAATTTAATTAATTACTAATACCTGTCTAAAAGACAAGAGCATGACTTTTGTTGTAATATCAGGAAATAATGTTTAATCTTCAAAGAAAGGTCTAAACTGAACATCAAAACCTGGAGAATTATTTGCAAATTGCTTTATAGTGATCATTTTACATATTTTGTCCTGCAACTCTGAATGTTCACTGAATCTTTTTTTACAAATAGGACATTTAGTTCCTTTCCATACTTTCATAATAATATTTTCTAGGAAATTTGTAGTAATCTGGTTAAATTAATCTTGTGCAATATTTTTCAGAAATCTTTTCTATTTTTTGTTGATGATATATGTATAGGATAGATGATGATCAATAGTAGATTGAGAAGGACAGTTAAAGAAAGGGAGAGAAGTTTTGATTTAACATAAATGGAGAAGAATTGTGGATCTTATTTAGATAATAAAACCTGAAATTTTCCATCCTATATTTTAACTCTCTTATAGTGAATTTGCCTTTCTGTAATAATTCAATTACTTAATGTATCACTAAATGTTAATTCCTTAGTATCTTTGCTTAGAGTTTTAGTACATCCCTCTAAGAAAATAGTATTATTTTCTTCAAATACTACATTTACTAATAGATCACAAAATGAATATGGACAATTATCCTATTTGAACTTTTGTTCTATGATTTTTGCATATGAATGTATTTTAGAAATAGTTTTTGTTGATTGAATTAATCTCATTGTCTTTAAATATAAACAAATATAGTAAATCTGATTTATTAAAATTCTTATTCTCTTTTAATAATTCCATAATTTTTTATTTTTTTAAATAATATTTGACTAATTTCAAAGTATTAGTCTGTTAGTCTGCTAACAATATTTAATAAATAACAAATAATTCCAGTGGTTATATTGATAAATAAATAAATTTTAGAAAACTATTAACCAGCTGACTATATATTACACACAATAGTATTAATATTATATAAATTACTGATTCCTATATAAATGACCTCTGGATTCTTGTTTTTTTTATGTAAAAGAATCATCACTATGTTTATAGTCTTATTTTCAGTTCTAGTTCTTACTATTTCACTTTTGGGTCCCACAATGGATGATGTAATTAAGGATACTGTAAGATTTAATGTAATAGATAGCTTAAGTAATCAAAAATTAGAGTTTAAAGATCTTACAGAACGCCAAAGATATATCGATCAGCAAATTGCACTTCAAATAAAAAATTTAGGGTTAGAAGAACCATGGTATTCTCCTAATCGGTTTCTAAATACTTTATTCAAAGTTATGATGTTAGATCTAGGCAAATCTAGCTTTTTCGTTAGTGATTCGGGATCATCATCTGTAAAAGATATAATGATTGAAAAAATCCCAAAGACTCTTTTACTTTTTACAACTTCAACACTTGTAATTGTTATAATAGGTATCTTATTAGGTATATTTTTGGCCAATCGAGCTGAATCAAAATTAGATAAGGCAAATTCAATTTTTGCTGTTTTCAGTAATAGCATTCCCGTTTGGTGGTTTGGAATGATAATGATATTTATTTTCGCATTTTCTCTAAATATTTTTCCAGCTCGCTCCACACCATTAACTCCTCCTGATAATCCCTTTTATATTTTTGATTTGCTATACCACATGATTCTTCCATTTATTACAATGGTAGTTCTTGGATTCGGATCTGTTGCATATATCGTTAGATCTATAGTTTCTGGAATATTAAATGAAGACTTTATAAAAGCAAAATTTGCAATGGGTATTCCTAAAAGAAAAATACTTTACTCATCTGCTTTAAAAAATGCAGCTCCTCCAATAGTTACAATGATAGCTCTAAGTCTATCTGGATCTTGGACTGGAGCTTATCTTGTTGAAACAGTTTTTGATTGGCCAGGAATGGGAAAATTAGCTATTGATGCTATTGGGTTGAAGGATGTTCCTATTATTATTGGCTTTACTTATGTTTCTGCATTAATATATATTATTACAGTTTTTTTTCTAGATATAATTTATGCATATTTAGATCCAAGGGTGAAACTAAATGAGTAAATTAAATGAAGATAAAAATAATAACAAAAATAACAATAATTCTGATTCTAATATTAAAAATGTAGAAGTTGCTAATACTAAAAAAGTAATATTAAGGAATAGAAAAAAGATTAAAGCTAATAACATTAATAGGAACGATCTATCTTTTTTATCTGAATTCAAACGAAGCAAAAGCGGTATTGCAGGAGTGGTTATTCTTTTATTTTTGGTATCTATGACCATATATGCCTTTTTTGGTATACCATTCACATCTTTTAAGGAGTGGAACAATCCAAATTATTGGATAGATAATCCTAGACTTGCATCACCCATCTGGAGTAATTTTGGTAGTTTTTTTGGTGAAAAAACACCTGAGCATATAATTCTTTCTTCAAACACTGCTGATAATGATAAATACATAAATAATAATGAGAATAAGGTAATAATATCTAATACAAATGAAAATGGAATCAAAGTCATTACCCATTCATATAATATTAATTATGATTATGATCTTTCACCAAATGATTTTATGATAACCTATTCATTATATAAAGAAGTTCCTCCTCCTGCCATTGAGATAGAAGTATTAAGACCAGACAAACATAAATTTGACATTTATTTCGATTCAATTACTCCATCCATCTCTGATACAAATCAAACTATAACCTTCGGAAGGATATTTTCTACAGATGATTTAATCTACCAAAAATTAGTTGGTTACTTGAAATTTTATGAGTATAAACAAGATCCTTCAAAACCTGAAATGATGATTTTTTCAAATCAGAAAGAACAATCAATCCTAAAAGGAAATTATACTTTCAATATTAAATTCTATCTATTCAATAATGAAGATAATATTCTAAATTCTAAATTAATTCTTGGAGGAGAAAGATTTGGATTAATGGGTACAGATGAATTACGCAGAGATTTAACAGTTGGATTAATGTGGGGAGCGCCTGTTGCATTATTTATAGGTTTATCAGTTTCTACACTTTCTACTCTGATAGGAATGATCTATGGTGTTATCGCAGGGTACAAAGGAAAAAGGACAGATGAAGGCTTGATGAGAATTAATGATATTTTCATTGCTTTACCTACGCTGCCAATTTTAATTATATTGATTTTATTTATTGGACAAAGTGTCTTTCTCATTGTTTTATTTTTAATTTTGTTTGGATGGGTAGGCCTCGTTAGAATTTCAAGAAGCCTAGCATTACAGATAAAAAATTATCAATATGTAGAAGCAGCAAAGCTTATTGGACAATCTGACCTCAAAATAATCTTTAAACATATTATACCTCAATTACTTCCGTTAACTTTTGCAAGCATTGCTATATCTGTTCCAGCAGCAATTCTAGCTGAGGCTTCTCTTAGCTTCATTGGTCTAGGGGATCCATCTATTCCTACGTGGGGTCAAATTCTTCATGAAGCTCATACTGCTGCAGCTGCTTCAAGAGGTCTATGGTGGTGGTTAATACCCCCAGGGATATTGATTGCCTTGACAGGGCTAGCATTTGTTCTTATTGGAAATACAATAGATTCTATATTGAATCCTAAAATGAGAAAAGTATAATTTTTATACTTGTTATCATATTTCTATATTTAACCACTATCATCATTCTAAATGTATAGTAAAAAAAAAATTTATGTGTGAAAATCTAATAATAAGAATGAATGTATTTATGAAAAATATTTATGGTTATTTGTATATGTTAAGTTCCTGTAACTATTTTCAAAAATTTGTTGTATATGGCACTATGATCCTTATAATTTCTGGATTAAATCTAATTACTAATGATAATTCCTTATTTGCACAAATAAATTCTTCCTCTTCTTCTTCTCATATTTCTCCTTCATCCAATAATAATAATAATAATAATAATCAACCAACAGAAGACTCAATGGGATCAACAAATAGAGATGCTATGTTATCTTATCAACAAGGAAATAGTTTTTTTAATGCTAAAGATTATGCTAAAGCTATAATATCTTATAAAAATGCAACTAACTTTGATCCAAAATGGGCTGCACCATTGATAAAAGAGGGCAATGCCTATTATGAATTAGGCAATTATACTTTAGCTATAGAATCATATGATAAAGCATTTGTTATATTAGGAAATCTAGATGAACAAGTAAAATCATTAAATAAAAAAACTGGCCCAAAACCTTATTGGCTTAATATTTGGTTTGACAAAGGGGAAGCACTTGTTAAATTGAATAAATTCAATGAGGCAATATCTATATATGACAAATTGATTTCTCTTGATCCGACTTGGGCTAATCCTTGGAATAGTAAAGGATGGGCATTACAAAATCAAGGTAAAAGTGAAGAAGCTATATCTGCATTTGATAAAGCTACAAAATTAAATCCAACTTGGGCAAAACCTTGGAATAGTAAAGGATGGGCATTATACAAGACAGGAAAATTTGAAGAAGCATTAACTTCGTTTGATAAAGCAATATCTTTAGAACCAAAGTGGGATAAACCTTGGTTTAATAAAGGAAAAGTATTTTATGATCTAGGTAAATATTCTGATGCAAAACAATTTTTGGAACATGCATTATCTCTGAACTCAGACCCTAAAACTTCTACCTTAATAGAAACAGTTAATGCAAAAATGCAACAGTCAACAACAATCCAATAGTCATAAATATTTTTTATTCTTGATGTAATAATAAAAAGTTTTAAACAAATAGGCCAGAAAATTCCTATTATCTATATAATTAAACT
>DATFBJ010000080.1:0-2734 GCA_035253885.1 Nitrososphaeraceae archaeon | reverse complement strand
CAATCCCTTTATTGATTGATAACGTTAATTTGAAAATAATCTTATTAACAATCTCATAATTAAGTTTTTATATAACTTTGAATTTTGTAATCCTTTTTGTTGTTTCTAATTGGAAATATTATTAGCATTATAATTTATAATAGCCTTCAAGTTTAAATATTTACAACATTTAAAACTTATAAAAGATTAAAATAATAATAATAATTTAAGTATTAATGATAATAAATCTCAAGATATTCTTAATTTGTATATTTACTGGTTTACTAGTCAGTATATTTCATAGTCAAAATATACAAGGTTTTTTTCAGGTTGAATCTTCAGAAGAATTTAAAACTTATGAAAATCCATTTTATGGAGTAAATCTAAAATATCCTAGTAATTGGAGATACTATGAAGAAATTGGACCAGAAAACTTTTCACCTAACAGAATCTTTCAGGTTAGTTTTCTCTCTCCATCTCATAAAGTAATATCTGATATGGTTTTTGTTTGGTTTAATATCGAAAATATAAAAGATTCCTTAAGTTTAGATGACAGGAAGAATATTTTAATAGAAAACCTAAATAATTCAGATATTAATGTAAAAACACAATCAACTAAATTATCGGGAATTGATGCATTTATGATTGATTATACTTATATAACAAATGGTTTACAAAGACATATTGGAATTGAAGCAATAAAAAATGGATTACTGTATAGTTTAGATTTTACTGCTCAACCTGATACTTTCGAAAAAAATATCAACTCCATTGAAACAATGATAAAATCTACGAATATTAGTTCAATTACATTAATATAAAATGAAACTATAACGAAAAAGATAACTTAGTTAATAAAATAACTTGCAATAAATTATTTTTTTAAAATTTGTGACAAAAAAATGAAAATTTAATGAAATAAAGAATCAAATAACTTATTACAATATTAAAATAATATATATAGATATTTAAGTAACATATTATGGGATACTTATTAAAATTCTACTATAAAGAATAAAAATATAATTTTCACAACTCTTAAATTTTAAGAGTTTATATAATTAGTTTATGTCTAATGAAAATATTTTAAAAATAAATTTTGCAGGTGATATTACCCTTGCAAATAATATATATAATCATTTTATTTCCAATTCAATAATAAATGAAAAAGTCAAATTAGAAGAAGATAACATAATAATATCTATAGGTAGAGAATATGATAAAAATGTAATTAAACAAATAAAGTCATTATTGCAACAATATTTAAATTCTTTTATAATCTATAAAAACTATAGAATTTTTGAATTAGGAAATGTTTTTACCGTTGGAATTCCAAAAGACATAGTTGAAATTTCAAAATTAGTTTTCTGTGAAATTTGTGGTTATGGATTATCAAATGAAGAAGAATTATTAATTCATCGTAGAAGTCATGGGATAATTTAGATTATAATAATAAAAAGAATAGTATTCATTACCTTATTTAATGTCTTTAGATATTAAATAATTTATTTATTAATGATCAATATAACATACAATTAGATCTAATTCCACGTTTGGATTAACTTCAAATGTAATTTAATCAAGATCATTGTTATTAGGGAATATTTCTATAATATTTGAAGTCAATCATAGATATAGATAAATTCTCTTAGAATTCATGCTAAAATTAAGAATAGTCTTAGAAATAAGGAGAAAAATATATAATAACAAGAAAATAAGTAATTTATTATTCTTCAAATTTCCTTATGCTTTACATATATTTGGTTTTTATAAATTTGCTTCACTTTTTCTAATGTATCTATTTCCTTTATACCCTTATCGAAACGAATACTCTTTATCCTAGGAAATCGTAATGCAAATCCGCTATCATGCCTATCACTCTTTTGTATTGTATCAAAAGCAACTTCTAAAATTATTTCAGGCTTTACTAATATTCTATTACCCTTAACTTCTACTGTAATTTCTCTTAACCTTTTAGTCATTTCATCAATCTCTTTATCTGTTAGTCCAGAATATGCCTTGCCAATAGTTTTTAGCCTAATATTTTTTTTGTAAAAATTGTTATTGTTATTGTAATTATTATTATTATTATTATTATTCTCTTCATCTATTACTGCAAATGTATAGTCCGATAATACTCCTGCTCTTTTTCCGTGACCATATTCTGCGATCACAATTACTACATCAATTGTATCTAATTCCTTCTTTAACTTCATCCAATATCTACCTCTTTTTCCTGGATGATATTGAGATAACGGATCCTTTACTACTAGTCCTTCATGTCCAATATCTTTACTTTCATTAAATATCGCAATTACTTTTTCTATTGATTCTACAATTTTATAACTTGAATTAATTATTGGTTCTTTAAAAGATATTGTGGATAAAATATTTTTTCTATCAAAAAGCGATTTCTTGAATATTTGATTATTCTTAAAATACATAATATCATAAATAAAGTAATATATAGGAATTTCAGTCTGAATGCTTTCAGTTATCTTTTTTCTTCTAAGACGTTTCTGAAGTTCTTGAAAAGGTAATGGTTTGCCATTTTTAAAGCCTACTACTTCTCCATCTACAATAAAATCTACTTGCTGATTAGAATATATCGTATTTGTAGTTTTTAATATAGTTTCTATTGCAGCTTTAACTAATTCCGGAAATGCATATGTTATTTCTAAAAGATTACGAGAAAAAAAACGTACTTCTTTATTAAACTTGTGTAATTGCAATCTTATTCCATCGTATTTATACT
>DATFBJ010000079.1:0-2570 GCA_035253885.1 Nitrososphaeraceae archaeon | reverse complement strand
ATGTAGGAGAAAAATTTAGTATAAATGCAACTGTTATAAATACAGGCTCTTATCCCGTCACTTTTATGTCAAATCTTTGTGATTCTGAACTTTATGCAATGTTTGATAATAAAGTTGAAGAAGTAACTGCTCCAGAATGTAAGATGGCTTCAGAACCAGTGACATTGAATGCAGGAGAGAAAGCAATAATTCAACGTATTTCAGATATATCAGGTATAACATATAAAGCCTTAGAAGAAGGTAAATCAAATGCAAAAGCTATTCTTCCATATACAATAAATGTCTCTAAGGATATATCAATAGATAGTCAGGTAAAAAATACATTTACAGTTACTATAAATCCAAATCCTTTTTTAATTACTAAATTATAATTTAGTACTAGATCTAATTATATCAGATTTACTTTTATGAGCTAAACCGATTGTTATATTTCTATTGTATATGTAGTATCAAGCTTAGAATATGAGAAACAACAAAAGACAATGCATAAAATTTTAACCATCTTTTGTTATATGAAGTATATTGTATGCTAATTGTAACTTTTTTAACTGTTTGTGAATATAATTTTATAATACCAATTATAGAAAAAAAATATTTATTATCAATATACTTCAGAGTATAGTTATTAGGAAACATATTATTTAATAATAATATAGTCTTTGAATCTACTAGTCTCTTGAATCAAATATACCTAAGTATCTATTACTCAGTTAATTAATGAATTACCAATATATGTTACCGTTAGTATTAAAACTGTTAATTATAAAATATATTCTATGATCATTAAATTTGTTACATTATAGGATATTGACAATAGAGAAGAAATAGAATAAATCAAAGTAATTTCTACATTCTAGAATAAAAAAAGGATGTAAAAAAAGATATGGACTATTAGAAATTTTATAAATACATAGTTTTTTTAAGATAAAAGAAATGAAACCTACAATAAAAAAACTCTTTATTGTAATAGTTTTTCTATTTCATGTAATTTAGTATTTATATTATTTATCATTTTTTGTATATCTTCTATATTTGCTTTTCCTTGTATAAGATTTCGGAGTTGTTCTCTTAATAGAACTTCAGTATCCTTCATAAGTGATTCATCATGTTTTGCTATTTCACCTTCTAAAAATTCAAAGTTATCCAAATATGCTTCTACTACTAAAGTTTCAGCATTCTTATAATCGCCTTCATTCTTTATCTTTTCAATAGATTGATCCAATAAACTGCGAATATTATTAATTAATTCTAATGATTCTACATCTGTTGAAACCAGAATTGCAAGATCCTTTGCTTGTACATTTAGTATAGTTGGTATAGTATTTGCTATATTATTGATTATTGTAGAAATTTGTTTTGCATCTTGTTTATTATTCATAGATGTATTTAATTGATTAAGTGAATTTTTAATTTCTGTAAATTTATTAGCCATCATTGTTTGATTTAGATTGTTAATTGTTTTATTGAATAATTCATTGGCAGATGAAACGAAACCTTGAGCATCTTGATATTCTGCTATATTTGTAATTGTACCATTTTCTATTCCTATATCATATTCTGATTCCGCAGTTTTAAGTAAATTTATCAAAGTACTCATATTGAATTTAATATCAGCAATCTCATTTTCTGGTATAGCCTTAATTATTGCTTTATCTAATAAATTCTTGATAAAAGATGCAGAATTAATAAATTCAGTAGATGTAGATGTAAAAACTATTGATGTTAAATTATTTAGTGAATTTATTAATGTTTTATTTAATTCATTATCTGCTGATGATAATTGATCTCTAATCAATGTATATATTTCATTTATTGGATGAAAAGTATGTGTCTGTGCAAGTTCAATATTTCCTGCTTGTTTATTTGAAATTGCAGCAGACAAATGCCCCTTTATAAATTCTATATTTGTAGCAAATTCAACATTTGTATTGTTTAATGAAATTGATTGTGATGATGAAGAATAAGAAGAATTATTGATAATATTTGACTTTTCTTCAGCCCATGTCATTGTTGTTGGAAATATGATGACAATAAGTAATAGTGAAATATAATAAATATTGGTTATTTTCATAATAACAAGACTAATATTACAATATATTTAAAAATATAGCTTATTTTCCAATATGAAATTAATCAAAAAACTTTTCCAATTTATTGTCATATTATTTATTTTATAAAATAATTAATTTGTGGTATATACTCAAGATTTTAAGTTATAAATAGACAGGTTTTTCTGTTGATTCTAAGTGTGTTACTTTGGGCATTAAAAAATAGGTTAAAGGAAAGAAAAAAACCTTTAACCATCCACAGATCGATGTTCAAATCCCGATTTTGTGCAAAATAATAATTCATGAAACTAAGTTAAAAAACTACCTATTTTAGAAAGGACTATTTATAATATACTAAAATAGACTATTATTTATTTATATTTTTAGGAAAAATAAATAATACACTTATTAAAAGAATCTCTTAGGTTTAATAAAAACTAATTTACGTTCGGAAAAAAGAATATTCCAATCTATGAATAAGATAAATAAAGTCATAATAATGCCTATTATATCAATAATAAT
>DATFBJ010000078.1:0-6132 GCA_035253885.1 Nitrososphaeraceae archaeon | reverse complement strand
ACTATTTCTCTTACTGGTAGTGGAACTGACCATTCCAAAGCTGAAGGACCTATTGATACTACTTTTAAAACCAAAAGACAAAAAGCAGGCACATTCAAAGGTATTAGTGTTTGGGGACCTGTTGATCCTCCGGGACAGTTGGGTATTTGGGGAGACAGTGTCTGTGTAGATTTTGATATTTGTATTGGCGATGGAGCATGTATTGAAGCTTGTCCTGTAAATGTATATGAATGGATGGAAACACCTGGTCATCCAGGTTCTGATAAAAAACCTCTGATGGCCAGAGAAAAAGATTGTATTTTCTGTTTGGCATGTGAAAATGTTTGTCCACCTCAAGCTATCAAAATCTATCAAAAACAAAGCGAATAGTATTACATTTTTTTATTATTAATCATGTTGAAAAAACCGATTGAAAAAGTTAAATCTTGTAGCGACTGGTGGAACTTTTGATTATATTCATATTGGTCATCTAAAGTTACTTTCAGCTGCGTTTAATATAAGTAATCATTTAATTATTGGACTAACTAGTGATGATTTTGTTAAAAAATTTAAACCTACTTCAAACATAAAAAACAATTATGAAATTAGGTATCGGAATTTAAAAGAAAAGATTTTACAGAATTTTAATGAGGTTAATTATAATATAATAAAATTAGAAGATGAATTTGGTCCTGTTATTTCTTCATCAGAAATTCAAGCTATAGTAGTAAGTGAAGAAACTTTTGAGAAAGTTCAAATGCTCAATGCTATAAGAATTACAAAATGTCTGAATCCATTGAGTGTAATAGTAGTTGAAATCGCAAAATCAGAAGATGGACAACCTATATCATCAACTCGAATACGAAATGGTGAAATTGATGAAAAGGGAAAAATTTTAAGAAAATGATAAAAAGAACAATTTTTTTTAATTAGAAAGATTTTATTTCATTAATTTATTTGAGATTAATGTATTTTGATAATCCTGTTAATTTAGCATCTGCTAAAATTGATAAAAGTATTCAAATCTTAAGATCAGGGCTCGAACCAGAAGTATTAGCATATTGGTATAAACAAATTGAATATCAATCAATTGAAAAAGTTGAAGAAGAATTGAAAGATAAAATTTCTTTTGAGCAAGATAGAATCTTGTGGATGAAATTCAAAATTAATATTTCATTACGTGCAATTCCAATTGTTTTAGAAACAATCGAAAACAATATTTCACTAATGGAATATTCCACAGGATTGTATTTTAGAAAAATTCAAAACATTTTACTTGAACAACTAAATAATTCAAATGTCATTAATCATGATAAAAAAAAAAAAAAAAAAAATACTAAATATAAAAAAGAAAAATCTTTTAATAATAAAAAAAAGGAATTTAAACATAAGAAATGATTTGCTTTGGTTAAAAGTTAAAATAAAATCAGTTCGGTTATTATTTTAATTATATTCTCATTGGAACCTAAGTATTCTATTTTGACAAATCTTCTTTTACCATCTTTTATTTCTTTGATTATTAAAAAAAGGGAGTAGGCATTATCTTTATCCTGTAAAGTAATACTATGAGAAGATTTATCCTTTAATCTTACTATTATTTCATTATCAATTACATTTTCAACATCCATTACAAATAATGAATCATCTTTATGAATTGAAAATAAACTGATGAGTTTTTCTCTTTCATATTTATCTAAACATACAATACAGTCTAATTTTTTGTTATTATTCATTTTTAGTCAAACATGTATTCTTTTACTTTGTCTTTAGCTTTTTCTCTCTTGGTTTTAAATTCTATTACAAAATCACGTGTATCTTTAGCAAGTTCACTTTTACATTCTCCACAAAGTAAATTTCCACTTTTGCATTTAATATACCGTTCAAATGATTCTTTCTCATTATCAAAAAAATATTTAAGATACCAATATACCGGACATATGTTAGCATTTGCTCCTAATTTTTTTTGTAATGAAATTGTGGGTTGTCCTCCAGTAAATGCTGATAGTACTTTTTTTTCAACTATTTCTGGTTCATCAATTGTTAAGATTGCAGTTTCGGGTTTAGAAGAGGACATTTTATATAACCTAGATAAACTAGGTAAAAATTTACTATGTATTTGAGCAGGTTTATAAAATCCTAATTTTTCCGCTATATCTCTTGTAATCCTCCAATAAGGATCTTGATCTATTGCAGCTGGAATAAGAACTGGAGTGGGCACTTTTTCAATTATTGATGGAAGAAAACAAGGAGCAGCTTGTATTGGTGGAAAACCAATCATACCTATATTGGTTGTATTTGTAAAACCAAAAACTGCCTTTGCAGTAGAAAAAGTTATTTTTCTTGCAATCTCTGTCGCGATTGGATATAAATGATTGATATGTTTTGTGTCTACTATAATTTGTGTTAATTTAGGATTAAAACCTATTGCTATGATATCCAATATATTTTCATAAGTATAATTAGAAATTGTTTCTTTTGTAATTCCTACATTATAAAGATATTTTTCATCGTCCGTTATTTGAAACAATAATTTTGATCCAAATTTATCTTGTAAATATTTTGTAAATAACCATGGTAAAATGTGCCCAATATGAATAAAACCTGAAGGTCCTCGACCTGTGTAGAGATAAAATGGTTCTCCATTTTCATATTTATTTAATATCCAATCCAAATCTCTATGAGAAAAAAAATATTGTGATTTAATAAGTGGATGAACTTCTCCAGTTAATTTTTCAATTTTATCTATTATTTCTTGGGATATAGATTGTGTTCCAAATTTCTTCATTAAGTTATCGTAATTTTTTTCCTCTAAATCACCGTGGACTTCCCAGGGTGTAACAAGAATATCATTTTTATTATAAGAATTATTATTATCTTTATTCATATTGCTTGAATGACTTGCCATTTTCTTAATTAGTAAAATTACAAACGTTTAAAGGTTTAAAAATATTTTTTATAAAAGTTAATTGGAAAAACCTCAAATCAATACAGAAGAATTACATCCAATAGAAACAAAAATTTTAGATGCAATAGATGCTTTTACTGAAATTTCATTAACAAGTTTAATTGAGAAAACTAATCTCACTATTGATCAAATAAGAAGAGGATTACAATGGTTAAAATTTAAAAATATAATAGAATACCAAAAACCTTCAAATATATTAACTCTAGATATATCAGGAAAGAATTCTATAGAAGATGGACTTCCAGAAAGAAGATTGGTCAATGCTGTGAAGGAAGGTAATACAACAATTACAAAAATATTGGATAATAAGAAACTGATGCAAGGTGAAATTAATATAGCAATTTCTAAGGCTCGATCCAATAAATGGATAGAATTAACAAATACAGAAAATAGAGAATTGACTTTTAAATTAATGGACAATTCTAAAGTTGAAAGTGAAGAAGAATTGCTGTTAAAAAAAATTTTTTTAGAAAAAACTGTAAAGGAGGAAGATTTATCTAATTCTGAATTAGCTATCCTTAAAGTACTATTAAAACGACCGAAATTTATTAGTATTAAAAAGGACGAAGAAAAAGTAAGTCTTACTAATTTTGGAAAAAGTATTAAAAATGAATTACTCACCAAAAAGGAAACACAAAATGAAGAAGTGGTTACTTCATTACTTACTGAACATTTAGTATCAGGAAAATGGAAGAACATTAAATTTCGTTCAATTGATCTGGAAGCTGAAGTACCAATTACAGCTCCTGGTAGAACACATCCTTTAACCGATTTAATGAATGAAATCAGAGAAGCTTTCATAAGTCTTGGATTTGTAGAAATTGAAGGAAATTATGTACAATCTGCTTTCTGGAATTTCGATGCTCTTTTTACTCCACAAGATCATGCAGCTAGGGATATGCAAGATACATTTTATTTAACAGATAAAATAATCTCGAAAATTACAAATAACAAAGCGGTAAAAAATGTAGCTGATGCTCATTTAAAAGGTTGGAAATATTCTTGGGATATAAAAAAAGCCAAAAAAATGGTTTTAAGGACACACACTACACCGGTAACTTTAAAATTTTTAGCTGAAACCAAGCCAGATGAAGCAAGAGTTTTTACTATAGGACGTGTTTTTAGAAATGAAAAAGTTTCGTACAAACATTTAGTAGAATTTAATCAAATCGAGGGAATAGTAACTGGAAAAAATATAACTTTGAGGGATTTGATGGGTATTCAAACAGAATTCTATAAAAAGATTGGAATAAAAAAAATAAAATTTTGGCCAACTTATTTTCCATATACAGAACCATCTTTACAATCAATGATTTACAATGATGATCTAAATAAGTGGATTGAGCTTTTTGGAATGGGAATATTTAGACCAGAAGTCGTGGAACCTTTTGGTATAAGAAACCTTGTTTTAGCATGGGGAGGTGGAATTGAAAGAATAGCTATGTTAAAGTACAAATTATCAGATGTAAGAGAATTATATGCTAATAAAATTGGATGGTTACGGAGCCTGAGTAAATGCCAGTAGTAAATATTTTGAAGTCACGTATCAAAGATTTGTTTCCAAATCATTCAATAGAAAAGTTATTAGAAAGACTTCCTTTCCTTGGATTAGATATTGAAGGAATAGATAAAGAAAAGATAAGAGTAGAATATAATCCTAATCGTCCAGACTTTTCTAGTGATACTGGCATTTTTCGATCTTTAAAGGGATTGCTAAATCAGGAAGTTGGATTACCTGTATTCAAATTTGCATTCAATAGATCATATAAGATAATGGTAGATCAACATGTAAAACAAATAAGACCTGTGATATTGTTTTTTGTTGCTGCTCGAAATAAGAATATAAATGACTTCTTAATAGACCAGTTAATTTCAATTCAAGAAGATCTTCATAATGGGATCGCTCGAGGAAGAAAAAAAGCTTCACTAGGCATTCATGATCTTGATACTGTAAAATTCCCATTAACTTATTCAACTAAATCATCAAAAGAGTCATTTATACCATTAGACCAAAGTGTCCCTTTTACATTCAAAGAAATTCTATCGAATACTGATATTGGTAAAAAATATAGTAGTTTATTAAATAAGTATACGGATTATCCAGCATTAATTGATGATAATAATCAAATAATATCATTTCCTCCAATTATAAATAGTAATAACACAAAAGTTACAGAGAAAAGTAATAATTTGCTTATTGAAATAACAGGGACAAATATCGAAACATGTAAAAGCATACTATCGATACTTGCTTATTATTTATATGAAGAAGGATTTAAAATATATTCTGGAACTGTGCATGATGAAAATTCAGTATTTTCTACATTAAAGATTCTTAAAGATAATAAAGTATTGGTTGAGAAAGATCTTGTCAATAAATATCTGGGATTAGACTTGACGTTTAAAGAGATTATCACCACTTTACATAAATCAAGAATGGGAGCTTCAATAACAACGAATAAAAAAATTAAATGTTTAGTGCCTTCTTTTAGAAACGATATTATTCATCCTATAGACATTGTAGAGGAAGTTGCAATAGGATATGGCATTGATAATTTGAAACCAACGATCCCTTCTTTTCAAGTTTCTCCAGGATTAAAAAATATTAATTTCAATAGATATGAGAAATTAAGAGAAACATTAATTGGATTAGGATTTTTAGAAATGGTTAATTTTACGTTGATAGATTATTCTCTTTCTACAATATTTAATTTTGATAAAAATGAACTATTAGAGAAAATCAAAGTAAATGAGAGTAAAAGTAAAGAGCATGAATTTCTTAGACCCAATATAATCTCTTCTTTGATGAAAAATCTTTCATATAATATTCATGAAGAATATCCTCAAAAAGTGTTTGAAATAGGAAAAACATTTAGCTTTAAAAATACAATTGTAGAAAATTGGAGTTTGGGTGTTCTTATTGCGTCTAATAATACTAACTTTACAGAAATTAAATCAATATTACAATCTATTTTTAAATTAAATTTTGGAGAGCAATTTGCAATAAAAAAAAATGAAAGAGAGTTATTTATTAAAGGTAGATCTGCTGATATATTCTTTCAAGATAAAGCAATAGGTTTTGTGGGTGAAATATCTCCTGAATATATTACTAAATTTAATTTACGTCTTCCTCTGTCTATGTTTGAATTAAATTTATCGAACTTTTTTGAAATTTTGAAATAAGGTAA
>DATFBJ010000077.1:0-3028 GCA_035253885.1 Nitrososphaeraceae archaeon | reverse complement strand
TGCGTTTACCTGGTTCAATCAAAAAATGATTATATATTAGGACAATATGATGTATCTAACAATCTTATTTGTTATTTTATTTAAAGACAAATTTTGTAATTCTTTCAAGTTATTCATAACAAAAAATAGTAATAGATCACGAATTCTAATGGAAATACCAATTGAGAAGTCAAAAGCAGAAGAATGGCAAAACAGTTAAAGAGTGTATATTGCTGCAATTTCAGAATTATGAAAGCATATTGATCCTTAAGAATAAAGAATTGAGTTGGATCGTATTCACAAATTCATGGAAGGATTGAAAGCTGAACTTATTGTGCCCATTCAATAAGTTATGCTTATAACTGTGGACCAAGCAATTGAACAAGCCAAGGCAGTTGAAGGCGTATATGACAGTACCAATAAACAAAGAATTGTTAGAATAAAGGATAACTAAAGGAATTTAAGAAGGAATAATTGCATAACAACAATCTGACAGAAATTATAATTGTAATAAAATGGAAATTGAACAATAAAACTTAAAGGAAAATAACAAAGTGAAATAAAATCACAACAACGAAAAGTTATTAATTAAAATAACTTAGCAATAAAATAGATAAGCGAAGAATATTTAACTTAAATAATAATATCTTTATTAAATAAATAAATATAAATGCTTCACTAAGAAAGCAGCTTAGCTCTACAGGTCTTGGTCTTTAAATAATAAAATACATGAAACGATTACATAATAATAATTAATAATATTAATTAAGGAACTTAATTACCATTTTATCTAAATGAGCTTAATATGGCACTTTCCGGAAAGCTAAACTTAAAAAGAAAATAAAATAAACATAAAATAAAAGAAAAATAAAAATAAAAAGAAATAAAATAAGATTAAAATAAAATCTAATAAATTTAATATAACACTAATATAAATTCTAATTAACACAAAATTAATTAAATGGTTATCACAATTTACTCTCTAAATTGCATCATTAACTGCGTTACAATAAAAATACAAATGATCATCACATGACTATCATATAATACGAAAGAAAAGAAAAGAAATATTACAATAATAGTCAAAATAATTACAATAACCATGGTAATTGTGATAACTAACAAGACGATCAAAGATATTATAAATGTGATCGAACAAGTCACTTGGCAAAAAAGGAAAGATGCTCCGGTTATTGATTAGAATAAAATGAAAGATGATGAGAAATCAATGAATAATGTTGTAAAATATTTAGATTCATTAGTAACTAATCTTAATCCCGGTTTTGATGTACCATTTCCTGAACATCACCTAAGATTGCTTATCGAAATTAAGGGGTTTAGCAAATTGGAGAAATGCTAAAAAGCGAAACTTGCCAAAACTATGTTAAAGCCTTATTAAAAAGGTAGCGAAATTCTGCCAAAAGTCAAATCCCGCCGAAATCTATTATAAATGCAAAATTGCCAAAATTCTGCTGAAATTATAATAAAATCTTGCCAAAATTAATCATAGGATTTTAAGGGGATTTAGGCAGGTAATCGTAACGTCATCCATATCAAAAACAAACAGATAAATTGCAATATAACCTACAGGATTATGTTAATTTAGTTAACAAGCTTCAATGACAAAAAGTTCATTAGAAGGATCCTATTGAAAAAGTGCACATTATAGAAGAAATTAAGAAAATTAAACGATCAAAATATGTACTTAATCTTATAATAATCCTCATTATGATTGTAATATATACTGTATATGACAAAGAATCAAATTTCTCAACACATAAAGCCAGAAAAATAAGAACCTTGGATTAGAGATGATGCTGCAATTAGGTTTTACTAATCGCAATTCATGGTTGCAAATATACCGCAATATCACAATTACTATGTTTTAATATAAAGCCATAAATCGCAATTATTTGGAAAACAATTGAGACGTCAACTATACCTTAGATACATTTCTCCTTCAAATTATACAATCAATATGCAACAAATCGAAAGATTATGCCTACACATATCACTTACAGAAAAGAGCTGTTCAGATTATTGACAGAAAAACCTATAATGAAGATGAAAAAGCAGTCGACGCTCTATTTGAAAAGCCAAAGTATATGATAAAAAAGTTAATATTCTTATTAATTCTGAAGCAGTTAAATGTTAAAAAAATTGACAAATCTATTGAAATAGTTACTAACGTAAAAATTATAGATATCAATGAAAAAAGACTGCACCTTAGGAATAATGAGACAAGCTCCTATTAAAATTTATGATTTGAAAATAATAGTGGATATGATCATATGATAGTCACTGATTCACGTGAATACAATGTAATCTTAGAAAACATGTGGCTTAAGTTTTAAAGCAATCATTAATTATAAGACTGATCAATACTCTATTAAAGTTAATAATAAAGTATGACAGATCACTATTGTCTGCACTAAAAAAATAAATCCCAACCAATTACAACCCAGCTTATTATTAATATTGTATTAAAATCAAGTATTAAAAAAAAGTTTAATTAACAAATTATGAGTCAGATTATGTATAAATGATAAGTATTAAAAAAAAGTTTAATTGACAAATTATGAGTCAGATTATGTATAAATGATAGTTATTGTGAAGTATTAAAAAAAAAGTTTAATTAACAAATTATGAGTCAGATTATATATAAATGATAGTTATTATAATAGAAATCAATATAAAAGGAGTATGTTTTGAAAAAAAAATAGTACGTTTCAATCTTATTTTTTTCTCAAAAAATAAGATTAAAACATACACAAAGGAGTGAAAGAAAGAGTGAAAGAAAAATGAAAGAATTCTTAACTTTTTGCTGTGCAGTTATATTATTCCAAAGAATTGGAAGCACTTTGTGGCCACAGCTTGAGAAAGCTTCCAGTTAGGTAACCAGACCTGGTGTACGGAGGGTAGCCTGCTGTGAACGTCCTTCTTGGCTTAATATTGGAATCAAAACAAATTTATTTCTTTTTTTTTTGTCAATAGTAAATTTATTATATAGTTCAAATGGTAACAGTAGGCATTGAGTTAACAAAATTTT
>DATFBJ010000076.1:0-3095 GCA_035253885.1 Nitrososphaeraceae archaeon | reverse complement strand
TTGGAAGTGCAAACAATAAAGGATTAAAACCTATATGTGAAAAATGTGGTCTTGGATGTTATTCTATACTTGTTGCACAAGGAATCAAAGGAAACAACTAATAATAATTGAGAAGAAAAAAGATAATATATAGAAATGTAAATAAACCTTAGTAAAAGAAGTTTTTCCAAATATAATATTTTGAAACATACTTAGCATCATTGGTTTATAGAATCATATCTGATAGCATGTTGGAAAAGTGAACTATACATATTTTTCAATGATTCGTCTAATAAAATTATATTATGACAACGATCTATTTTCTCTTTTAAAATAATTCCCTTCATATTCGAAAAAAGTATTAGTTAGAAGTTGTAAAAAGTGTTAATGCACTTCTTTTTTAAAGCATATATCACAATATTTTTCTATAAGGGTAATACCGTCTCCTACGTTAAATAATGCTTCTTGTGTAGCAATTCTACCACAAGTTATGCAGAATTTGGTCTTTCCAGTATTATCAATAAATGATCTTACCGTTGAAAATACCTTTTCCATTTTATTGTTTTCTTCTCCTTAAAATTGAATCTGATGTCAATAGCGATAATAGATTTATACCTATCACATCAACTATGAATGTAGTATTGTTATTCATATCATATATCAATTTTTATGGTATATGAACTTGCCTAATACTATATCCATAATAGATGATTAAGAAAAGGTAGTAATTATTATTTGAAAAAAAAACCAGTAGCAAAGTTTGCCATTATGAAGATTATTACAAACTGAAGTATTGCCTGAGTTGCAACAACTTTAACATATCTACGCATAAGTCTCTGAATCTTGGTCATATCTGGTTCTTTTTTCCTTAACTCATTATAGACTTTAACGTTAGTTGGAAGAAGAATCCCAAGTCCCTGAATAAGCATTACCGTTACAATAATTAATACCGTGGTAATCCAGTATACGACTGGAGATTCTAGAGTAATCAAACCCATTTTTGAAGCAAGAAAGTAGCCTGCAGTAGTTGTAACAGATGCTACTGTTGGCATATAAAAGACCATTTTTGGCATAAGCCATGAAATGACTTCCTTACGTGTTGAAAGACTTACCTTTCGAAGTATGGGACCAAGCAAGAATGCCATAAAGATATCTGTTCCAGTCCATAATATTGAAGTAAATACGTGAACATAGTTTAGAAGCAGAAGGTTAGCAGTTACTATCGCTACAATTAAGGCGCCAATTGGAATAACAATCCATATATTTGAGCGTAATGATATTGTCGGCGGTTTTTGTATTGAAGACTCCAATGGTATATGCTATTTTGCATAACTTAACCTATTATTTAATGTTAAATCAATAATTAGTTCACTTGAGTCCAATGAAAGTCCCCAAATATAATAAATAATACAAAAGGTGTTCCCAATTATAGAAACATTTAATTAGATTAATTATTTGTCAATTCTACTTTTTAATTAAAAAAATTTATTTAACAATATAATTGATATTTATCTATTTGAATCAGTAATTAAAACTTTCTCTTAGTCTTGGAACTAAATTTTTTATGAAGTGAATTTAAATGAATAATAATATTTGATTTTAAGATTAAATCAATTTTTCTCTATATGAATAAGAACCTAGTGAAGATCATTATAATAGTTATATTAATAATCGATTTTAAATTAAAAGGTTAAAATAAGTTTTAATAATTATTTACTCTTGCTCAATTAATATGATAATCTCATTATAACAGGGTTCGGTAACATAAGATTTATTAAATTATTATTTTGGATGAAAGAAATAAAGTTAGAAGAAAGTATATTTAGCTGATTCTTAATGAATAATGTAATAATATAGTGATATAAAAAGATTTAAAAATTAACATTAATTTTTTAATTTGATAGGAGTAGGTTCCATATAATATTTGAAAATTCATCATGAGGACCAAAACCAATATTTGCTATATCAATATCTTGGCTCATACTACTACAAAGTATAACAACTCCTTTTTGAGTAGTTGGATTAAAAGCAGCTAGACTATTATATCCAACAACTTCACCATTATGCCAAATAATTTGGGAGCCGAAATTAGTAGTTGTAATCCATCCTAGTCCAATATATATGTTATATGGTACAATTCCAGTCAAATTAGTATATGATCTTATTGTTTGAGTATTTTCCATAGCTTCATTTAATTTGGTTTTAATTAAGTCCATATTAGCAGACAGATATTTTATCATGTCTGCAACAGAAGAACGAAGTGAACCTGCTGGAGCAAGAGGAGAAGGAACTACAAGGTCTACTGAAGTGATTGGAATTTCTATACCATTATCATGTCCTAATGCTAGATGAGAGATCAATGGATCGGAAAGATTAATCATTGTACTGTTCATCCCTAAAACATTTAAAATTCTATTTTTTACAAGTTTTTCATATGGAATGCCCATTTTTGAGGCTAAAATATCACCTAGTATAGCTATACCCATATTAGAATATTCAAAATGTGTACCAGGAGCTTTTTTCAAGGTAACATTAGATAAGGCTTGATAAAGTTGCTCATGTGTATAATTTGAATAGCTTGTTACATTGCTTATCTGTAAATTAGGAGGATTTTCAGGTAATCCAGAAGTATAAGTAGCTAAATCTTCTAAAGTAATCCTTTGTCCATAATACATTGGTACTTTAACTGAAGATGGAAGGTAGTTTTCAATTGGATCTTCTAAGTTGCGTATTCCTTCATTTGCCATATCAGCCAAAAGAGTTGTAGTAAATGTTTTGGTTATAGAACCAATATCAAAAATGGTATTTTCATTTACTAATGGAGCATTAGTTATGTTGGATGTTTTACCATATCCATAGAATTGTGTTCCCTTTGAATCAACAAGTCCTATTACCAATACTGCGTTGGTATCATTATCTACTAGAGTTCTAATTAGATTTTTTAAATTATTAGTTATCTCAAAGTCGATTAGTTTTTCTGACTCTACTTCTTGTTTATTTTGAGATAATGGTAACATAGTAGAAATAGAAGAAGAAATATTTTCTGCCATTGATAAGTTTGTTGTTATATCTAGTGCTGCTATTGTTGCTGTCGTACTTATTACAGATATTATACA
>DATFBJ010000075.1:0-18529 GCA_035253885.1 Nitrososphaeraceae archaeon | reverse complement strand
ATACCTAACAATATAATAATTTCATTATTTGATAATTCTTTAATATCTTCGTCAGTGATTCCATTATAGATTTGTCTATTAATTTTTTTAGTTTGTTCTAATAATATACGTTCTGTTCCTTCTGATTCAGCAAGATTTCCTGCATATGATAGTAAATCTAATGCATATCTAATATCTCCATTGACAATAGGAGAGACTATTATTTTTGCTATCCAGTCGATTATATCTGTACCAACAACATTATCTTTAAAAGCTTCTTTTGATCTTCTAATAAGGATATCACTTACTTGCTCAATTGTATAGGTAGGAAATTCAATGTATGCTTTTCCCATTGAACTCAATTCAGCCTTGTCTAATTTTTCATGAAATTCCGTACTTCTAGCAATAAAAATAACTCCTTTTACATTACATTTCTTGGTAGGCTCAAATTCATTCAATCGTGTGAGATCATAAATAATTCCTATTTCTTTTGAAATTTTGATCAGATAATCTATTTCATCAAGTATGATTAAAGAATACATATTATTCATAATTAAATAATCTAGCATTTGTCTAAGCATTTCTTCTGCACTAAGACCTTGTGCAGGCAATTCTGGAGCTATACGACTTAATAAGTATTTGTAAATTGCATATTTATTTCCGCCATGTAGTTTTAGATTTATGTACACTATTTTAGTATTTATTTTATTATTTTTTAATTCATTTTCCAAAATAATTGAAGATTTCATTACTGTCGATGTTTTACCTATTCCTGCTGGACCAATTATTTGTAATACAGTTAAAGGAAATTTATCTGGATCATCTTTTATATCTATAAATGTTCTAACCAGTAGATCTATTTGTTTCTCTCTGTGAATGATCTCCTTTGGTATATATCTAGGAGATAATTTTTTTCGGTCTTTAAAAATAATACTTTCATACATATATTATAATAAATTGGCTATTTGTTAAGAGTATTATTAATATTCCTTGTAACAAATCTTTTCTTTCATTTTATCATTATTTAAGGTTCAGTTTATGCTTTGAGATTTTTTTTGCTTTAATAAAGTCTACAAAGTAGAATAAATAAGTTCGTTCATTTATTTTCAATATCCATGGGATGAAAGCTTCTTTTTTCAAATATGATTCATTTATCTCAAATCCATTTTCTTCAATTAGATTTCTAAATGATCTAGCATCATATTTTTTGTCTAATATTTTTTCTCTATTAAAATCATAGGGATCTGTTATTACAATATCACTTTGTGGTTTCAATAACCAATGACAAGAAGATAATAGTTTCTTTATATTTACTAACTCAATTAGATTAATTGCTATTATGAGATCAAATTTCATTGGATGGAAAGGAGGTGATTCTGCATCTGCTACACAAAATTCTGCATTTCCTTGTTTGAATTCTTGCATATATTTGCGAGCTTCCTTTATAAATGAAAATGAAAGATCTATTCCTATCACAAATGAATATTTCTGAGCAAGCTGCAATGTAGTTTTACCCATGGCACATCCTATATCTAGAGCAATTCCATCGATCTTTGGATTTATACTATTTATAACACGATCATAAAGTTCATTAGGGTTTGGACTTCCCTTTAAAGATTTGATTAATCTGTCCTCTTTATGGTTATCCTGTTGAAACCATTTATACGGCATATACCAAATTCCTCCATCTTCATATCTACTAGTTTTGTTAGGCAAAAGTATTGTTTTTCCAATTTCCTTTAAATATTCCTTCATTTCTTTTGAGCTACAATTTAACAACCACCTTCCATACATCTCTGTTCTATTTTGGATATACTCTGAAATATTTTTTACAACTATTGCTATACCTTCGATAATTGGATATTTTACATAGCATTCAGTACAATATAAAAATCCCTCAATACATTCATTTTTATTATCACTAGTAATCAAATTATCTAATTTTAAACGAATCTGTTTATCTGAATGGTTTAAGCAAATAAGATGGTTAGCAAATTGAACCTTCATAAATTTGTTAAATTACATATAAACTATAATAACTTACCATTTTTATTATAATAAAGGAAAGAAAAAAGTATACTACTTATTAATTGTTAAGTTAAAATTTTAAGTTACTACTATAGTTCCTCTTGCTATTCCATTTCTTGTTTCATCAGGAGTAGCTAAATCGGGATAAGTTATACCTTTTATATGTATCTCTATTTGATAAATTCCCTTTGAGGGAAATTTAATTATTTGAGAATCTTTTGCATCATTTGCAATCAAGTCTTGTTTTGTAACAACTTTAATACCTGATTTGTCATAAACTATGATATCATATTTGATATCCCCATTTATTTCTTCAGTAGAAAGAGCATCAGAAAAATCTAATTGTACATTTGTATCTTGATTGGATAAAATTTGTTCATCCCAATTGAATTTTACTAGAATGCCTCCAATATCTGATACTACTTCTGATGTGGTTTCAGCTATTTTTTGTTCAGATGGAGAAAGACTAAAAGTCATTGTGCTAGGATTAGTATTAGAATTAGTATTAGAATTAGTATTAGTATTATTATTTATTGTTTCAGCAATTTTTATAACGTCTGCTTTATTCAGCAATAAATGGATTATGAAATTATTTTCTTCAGTAAATGGATCTAATGCTATTGATCTTCCAACTAAAGGATTTCCATTAACAAGAGCATTAAAAGCATTTGTTTCACTAAACTTTGTAAGTGTTTTAGGTACTTTTATTTCTTCATGGACAAAAATATTGTTGTCTTGTATTCTTTTCAAGTCCCAATTAAAAGGCATTATCCATGACATGTTACTTTGTTGAGAATCATATTTAAAGTTCTGAATTTGATCATAATATGATATTAGAGTTATGTTATAATTTTTTCCACTGTCAATTATATCATTTCTATATACATCACCTACACTGAGCCATGAATCAAACCTTGGAGCAGTATCTGGTTTAAATATATTTCTAGGATTATCTATTCCAAATATTTCTATTGCAAAGTGATATAATCCTCCTTCTAATAGTAATGGACCATTAATTGTAATCTCTCCTGTTTGACTGGTCCATCCGCCAAGAAAAGGTTCAGTAGAACCAAAGACAGAAATAGATTCACTAGTAGTAGGATTAATCTTTAACTTTAAAGGACCTTGAGAAGAATGAAAAAGATCTCTCATTAATAACTGGTCATCTTTTTCAACTGTTATAAAATATGAAACAAATTTAATAGTTTCGTCAGTTTTTGCATCAAATAATCTTAATTCAAAAAAAGCATTTTCTTTGCTATCAGAAGTTAAAATAGGAGGATTAATTTTAGTATAAAGACTGGCTTCTCTATCACCAACAGAGGCAGGAGGTAATTTTTCTTCAAATAAACCATCAGAAAAGGCATTATGAATTGGATTCAATAATAAAAGATTTAATGTAAAAAAAAATACGATTAATTGAATAGAGGATGATAATAAATTCATTTTTTGCTGACTCAATAAAATTATTCTATAGAGTTGTTTTTAAAAATCTTTCTTTTGAAATTAGATGATGTGACTATCTAATGAAGATAAACGGTTTTCACATTCATATACTAGTCTAGAAATAATAACATGGGCTTCTAATTGTTCATTTGTAATAGCATAAGTCATATGAAATTTTTCTCTTATATTTCGAGAAAATTCTCCACTTGGAAAACCTCCTATTATAAAGGCTAATTTTTTGTTATCAAATTCTATATTTTCATTTACAATAGTTTTTAGATCTTTTAAAATACCTGTGCTTGAAAATCCTATTACTTTGTGAGGTTGAATAACCTTCCGTAGTAAATTGTCAAAAGTCATATTTTTCTCAATTTTTAATAAATATCTATCTCTATTATCATCATTTAAATTCTCTTCTTTTATCTCTTTTTCTTGAAATAATTTTATCATTAATCCTTCAAATCTTTTAAATGATTTTGGTATATGAACTTGTTTACCAATAAAAATTACTTTATTGTCTATAGTATGAACATATACATTTACCAAGTTCCTAAGGAAAAGAGGTGTTGATAATATTGACATTAAACATATATGCACAAGATCTGGTCGACCTCTTTTCCAAATAAATTCAATTTTTTCTTCTCTCATTGCATTATAATGATAGCTCTTATCAAGAAAAACTTCATTGGCAGACTTGCCGACTTTTTTTAAATAACTCAATATTAAATAATTATTTCTTAATTCTTTTGGGATTATTTCAAGAGCAGATTCAGCTAATATTATAGAAATTTGACATATCAATATCATCTTTTAGCTTACATGTTTTTTTAATATTTGATTAATGTATTTGTGATCCTATATTATTTTATAAATATCTTTATTAATACATAGATAAAAAAATTTTTATTTTAATATAGTTATTATATATTTATAATTTTGGGAAAAAAAACAGCAAAATTATTGGCTCAAGAAAGAATATCCATATTAATTAGAAATGCTTTTCAACAAATAGATGATGATTATGAATTAGCCAATAGTCAAGCTCAACTTGCAAAAAAAATTGCAAAAAGACTGAGACTAAAACTTCCTTATGATATACGTCAATTATATTGTAAAAAATGTAAACGTTTTATTGTTCCCGGATCCAATTGTAGAGTTAGAATTGGTCGATCAAAAATTAAGGCATTAAGAATAACATGTCTATTATGCAACAATGTCTATAGGAAATTATTTTGATAATCTATTGTATTTAGATTTGATGAGAATAAGGATTTATAGGGGTTTAAGAATTATTGTGATACTATAATGGCTAAAGTTTATGATGTTCCAGCTGATAGGTTTATTGAAAAATTAGCTACGTATTTAAAAAATGATAAAAAAATTGAACCACCTTCTTGGTCGTATTTTACAAAGACAGGTCCTCATAGTGAAAAAATTCCTCAAAATAAAGATTGGTGGTACATACGATGTGCTTCATTATTACGTAAAGTGTATATTCATGGACCAATCAGTGTTAAGGATTTACAAAGTAAATATGGAGGAAATAAACAAAGTGGATATAGTCTTGCTCATCATGTAGATGCTAGTGGAGGAATTATACGCACTGGTCTAAAACAATTGGAAAGTTCTGGTTATGTTGTTAAGAAAAATGCTGGAAGAATAATATCAGATGATGGAATGAAAAGAGTAGATAGAATAGCAACAGAACTTCATAAAGAGTTACAAAAAACAAAGCCTGAATTGAGTAGGTATTCTTAATGAATTATAAAAATAAAAATGTCTAATCCCAATCAAAATCTTAATGATGAAGAAGCACGAAGGCGAGAAGCCGAAGCTGAAGCCATGCGACAAAGAGTATTACTAGTGCTATTGGAACCAGCTGCAAGACAGCGATTAGCCAATGTTAGAATAGTCAAACCAGAATTAGCTGCCGCTGTAGAAAATTATCTTATAAATGCTGCATCCACAGGGAGACTTAATCGTGCATTAACTGATGATGAACTGAAACAGATATTATTAAATCTTCAAACACCAAAAAAAGACTTTAAAATTAGTAGAATATAATAAAAAATTTATTATTGATATTTTAAAATAAAAAACTACTCTGTTGTTCTGATATATCTTGCGTATTTAAGAAATTGGTTGAATATATTCATCCAAACATTCTTTTAAAATCAATTAAATGGATGAATACCGAAATTACATTAAAGGATTTTAAATCAAAAACAGGAATTGAGAGTATCATTGTATTAAAACAACTACTAAAATTTTTATTTCAAAATAAAATCGGATCATTATTGGACAAAGACGGAAAAAAGATACTCTTATTTTCAGAGATAGATCGAATTAAAGCCTCATTACTATCATTACAATTAGGATGTGACATTCAAGAATGTTCAAAAATACTATCATGGAAAGATTTTGAACATTTTACTTGTGAACTTTTAAGTCTATTTGAATATAGTACCAGACTTAATATTGTTTTGTCTAAACCTAGAGCTCAATTAGATGTAATTGGTATAAAGAATAATTTTGCAATCACTATTGACTGTAAACATTGGAAATATAATAATAAAACAAGCCTCTCGATATATACTGAAAAACAAATAAGAAGGACTTTACTATGGTTGCAAAGAGAAAAGAAAATAACAAAAGTTCTTCCAATGATAATAACCTTACATCCATCTAACTTTGGATTTATTAATGGAGTTCCTATTGTGCCAATATTGAGTCTAAAATCATTTTTAAATGAATTTGATAAATATGAAGATTCAATTATATTGATAAAAAGGGAAAACTAACTCTTTTAAAAATTATTATTATTATTGAATTTGTTATATATTCAAAAAGAAAAAAAGTATTCTAAATAAATTTATTATTATTTTTGACGTCTTAAACCGGATGCTATTACGTATGCCAGACCTACTGCTAATCCAAATGTCAATGGTATCCATACGCCGAAGGTATCCATACTAATAGGTATACTCATTTGTTGTATTAAATTACCAAATATATCCATTTTCTTTTAATGATTAGAAAAAGGTTGCTTATAAGCGTTTAAAATTTATCACAAAAAAATTATTTATCTGATAGATATTTTTTTCTTTTACTGATATCATAAAAATAGAGAGATTTGTTTATTATTAGCATTTTCAGTATTATCATAAAGGAAGATAAACAATAATAATAAAAATGTAGATAATATCATCCTGTTAGTATTAATATATTAGTTTTCCTTAAATAACCCTAATTCTTTAAAGGTTTAATATGAAGATGCAAAAGGAAATGCGCAAATTCTGTCCAAAATGTAAGAATCATACAGTTCAAGCTGTATCTATCTATAAAAAAGGAAAAGACAGAAAAACAGCTTTAGGTGCACGAAGACATGCAGAAGACAAAAAGGGATATGGAGGTCAGAAATTTCCTGAATTAAAAAGAACCGCTAAAACAACTAAAAAGATTACATTAAGATATACTTGTAGAACATGTCAATTCAAATCGATGAGAGAAGGTATGCGTATGCGAAAATTAGAAATTGGCTCATAATACCTAGAGAGTTAAGTGATCATAAACTATGAAAGAAAATATATTAATACCAAAACCAAATAGTACTTTTCTTCAAATTCAATGTTCGAAATGTGAAGAAAAAACTATAGTTTATTCACACACCACTTCTAATATCTATTGCAAGTCATGTAATGAATTATTGGTCGAGAGATCTGGTGGTAAAGCAAAAATTAATGGAAATTTGCTAAATCCTTTGGATTAACTTTATTATTATTATTAGTATCTTAACCAATTAATTTTATTTATTATTTTATATTATATTCTGATCTTTCAAGTAAATTTCTAGCGATATGTAGATCTTTTTTCTCATTAACATTTACTGCTATTCCAATACGATTCAGGATTACAAATTTTTCTTTAATCATCTTAGAATTATAATTTTCTTCTTTTTTAAGATTAAAGATTGCAATACCTGAATAACAATAATTCCTTTTTCTATATTCAAATACAATACTAGGTTTAATGCCTATTTGGTCAATAATTTTTTTATTAAATATGACTGTATTACAGGTTTTTTTAAAATCACATTTACTTAAGATCTCTTTTATATCTATTTGTGAAAGTAAAGGAAGATCTGCAGATATTATAAATATTATAGAATCAACAAATTTTTTTATAATAAATGATAAATCAGAAGAATATCCATTACCGCTACTCTCTATTATTTGGATATGGTTATCATGTTTGTAGTTGTTGTATTTTTGTAAAAATTTCTTTGTTGTTATGCTATTTTGACTTACACATGCTCCAATTTTATCAAAACAATCAGATTTAATCAGAGCTTCAATAACATATTCAATTATTTTTTTACCTTTTATCTTTAGCAATGGTTTTTCTGTCTTGTAGTTTTTTTTCATCCTACTCCCTTCTCCTCCACACATAATTATTGCAATAATTTTATTTTTATTATTAGAAGAAATGTGTATCAATTTTTTCGTCAATTCTTTAAAAAAGTGAGTAAATTAGATAGATAAAAAACCTTGAAATTTCATTAGTTGCACCAATTACATCTCCTGATATGCCACCAAATGATCTATTTGCTATTAATGATAGAACAATACTGATCACTAACATTGTTAAGAAACTTATTATTATCTCATCATAAAAATTAAAGCCAAAAAATATTATGCTTGTTATTAGAATTAAATTTGAGACAAGGAATTTTTTTTTGTTTTTCATTTCTTTAATAAATATTGAATTCATTCCTATCCATGCAGATTTTCCAATATAGCATTGTAAAACCATACTATATTTTGATAGAACTTCAGCTATAATTATAACAGAGACTAATTTTATTTTTTCTTCTATATTAGAAACAAAAATTATCATTCCAATTATATAGAAAATTAAAACTACTGTACCAGCTGTGCCAATTCGAGGATCTGACATTACTTTGTGTTTAAATTCACTCGATCCTTTAGCCATTAATCCATCGGCAAGATCAGATAAGGCATCACTATGATGGAGACCAGTTATCCCTATAATAGTTGCAGTAATGATAAATCCTAGAATAAATCTTTCAAGATAAGAAAATAATAAAAAAGCTATAATTCCTATTGCGATTCCAATTATAAGTCCTACTAAAGGAAACAAATACATATTTTGAGCTACATATCTTAGCTCATAAGTTTTAATTGGAATTATTGTTAAAAATGAAAAGACTGAAAAAATATTCTTATATACCAAATAAAAAATTCCACCAATTTAAGTAACCTAAAACAAGTATAAGAGGAATAGCAATAGTCGTACAGAAAACAAGAATTGTAATTTTCATTATTTTTATGGCGATTTTGCATTTTTCTATCGATATTTTTTCTAATGGTTCTCCTATGACATAATGATCTAATTTTTCTAATCTTATTCTTAATGCACCAGCTAGAATAGAAATAGGATGACCTGAATTGATACTAAGAGTATTATTTCGTTCTTTTTTGAATATATCAACAGAATTTTTCCAATCTGCCTTAGAAATAATTACTGCAACTATCATTAGGACTGCAGTAGTCCTTGCTGGAATATAATTTGCATAAGTATCGGCTTTAGCTGCCATCCATCCTATTTTTTCAAAATATTTTTCTCTATACCCAATCATAGAATCTAACGTATTAATTACTCGAAAAATAAATGCACCTGTCGAACCAAATATAGAAAAATAAAATAATGGAGATAGAATTCCATCTACTGTACCATCTGCAATAGATTCTATTGCTCCAGATAAAATATGTTGTTCATCAAGATTTTTTGTATTTCTACCTACAATCATAGACAAATTTTTCCTAGCATTTTCAATATCGTTATTTTGTAAAGCTATGGTAATTGCATTGATATGTTTTTCCATGCCTTTAATTGCTATTGTGGAATACAAAATGAATATTGATAAAATCATCATTAATATCATGTTAATATTATAAAGATAAATTAAGATACTTTGGATTAGAATAGCAAAAATAGTAATAGTTATAGTAGTAAAAATTATTCCATTTTTTTTCTCATAATTTCCTTTTTTCTCGTTTTTAATCTTGGGAATAAAATAGTTGATATATTTTCCTAGCCAAGCTACAGGGTGTATTTTGTTATTGGGATCCCCTAATATCAAATCCATCGTTACAGATAATAAAAGGATAATGATAAAATCAAATGAGGTTATCATTTTTATTCTATTTTTAATACTTGTTTCAAGATAAATTGTATATTTAGTGTATTTTCAATACTTGAGGCTAGTAAGTCTATTTGTTCGTCTAATTGTCTTTTTGAATACAATTTTCTTGTTTTTTTTAAATTATTATCATTATTATTATTGGTTACATCAAGAGAATCTTCGGGAGGTAAAAAAAGTTCTATTTTAGGAATAATACCCAAATTGATCATTTTTGTGTTATGTTCAATAAATCTTATTGCCTCTTCAAGGATATTTTCATCTCCACGGAATTTATTAATTATAAATCCTTTAGTTAATCGTTGATGTTTTATTTTTAACAGTTTTATTGTCCCATATAGACTAGCAAAACAGCCTCCTCTCTCAATATCTGAGACCAATATTACAGGAGAATTTATTTTTTCAGCAAGTAACATATTAGCGATATCATATTTTGCAATATTGATTTCAGCTGGAGAACCTGCTCCTTCTATTAATATTATATCATTTTTTTCCCTTAACTTATTCAACGCATTCAATACAATTGGAAATCCTTCTTCTAAAACAAATTCTGTATAATATTTTTTAGCAGACATTTCTTGATAAAATTTTCCTTCTACAAATATTCTGCTTTTATCATTTCCAATAGGAACTAATAAAATAGGATTTATTTCCCATACTGGTTTTTTCCTACAAGCAAATGATTGTATAGCCTGTATTTGAGATATTTTGTATGAACTAGAGATACTATAGACTTTTGATGACATATTCTGAGCTTTAAAAGGAGACACATTGAAACCTAAATTAGATAATATTCTACATAATGCTATTACAATAGTACTTTTTCCTGCTCCCGAAGAAGTACCTTGTACCATTAATACTTTAGCATTCATTAAGATTTTTCTTCATCTTCCTTTTCTTTTAGAACTAGTTTATTCTTAAATAACTTTGTATTTATCCAAATTATTATCAATATCATAAATTGCTTTTAACAACATTAGATTGTCATTATGGGTTCTTACAGCTACTCTTATAAAGTCATTAGACATTCCAGTAAAAGTAGAACAGTCTCTCACCAAGATTTCATGAAAATTTAACATTATCTTTTGATAAATTGTAGAATTAACATTTCTCAATTTTATAAGAAAAAAATTAACGTCTGATCTTAGGGCATTAGCGTAACTCTCTTTCCTGTTGATTTTGTTATACATATAATCTCTTTCCCTTTTAACAGTTTTTTTTGTCCTGGATAGGTGTTCTTGATCATTTAATGCTGTAATTCCTGCAATTTGGGCAATTCCATTGACATTCCAACTTATTTGATATGATTTTAATTGTTGAATTAATTTTGGATTAGTAATCAAATAGCCTAAACGCAGTCCTGCTAGTCCGTATGACTTTGTCATAGATCTTAATATTACTAGGTTATCAAATTCTTTTATTTTTGATATCATTGATTTTTTTTCTATGTCATTTAAGAAGTCAATAAAACTCTCATCAATCAATAAAATTGTTTTAGAATTGTTAATTGAAGAGAGAATTTTTTCTATAGTCTCCTTGTTTACTACTAACCCTGTAGGATTATTAGGATTACAAAGAAAAATCAAACTATTAGAATTTTTTTTTACTTTTTCTATAATTAAATCTGGTTCTATATGTAACTCTTTTGACAATGGAACATAATCAATTTTCATTCTACACCTTTTAGATGCAAGTTCATATTCACAAAATGTAGGTGATGGTATAATTGAATGTTTTGACGAGAGACATCTTACAAAATTATGAATTAGTTCTGTCGCCCCATTTCCAATATTTATCCAATTTTGATCAATATCATGTTGTATGTGTTCTGCAATGGCTTCTTTAAGTAAAGTACAATTTGGATCAGGATATACATTAGATATTTGCTTTATATTTTTCTTAATTTCTTTTAAAACATATCTCGAAATACCCAATGGGTTTATATTAGAACTAAAATCAATCTTTACTTTTAAAAAGTTAATAGTTGATGAATAAATGCCGCCATGTGAACAAGAATTAAGATCATCTGAAGTCTCTTTATCTTCTTTTTGTATATCCTTTAAACGAGTTTCATTGTCAATATTACTGCTAAAATTTTCCAAAATTTAAATATCAAGGTTAAAGATATCCATGATTATCTAAATATTTTTTCAAAATTAAATAAAGATTATAAAAAGTCTTTGAAATAGCCTTATTATGTTAAAAGTGGCACTTATAGGTTCGACAGGTGCAGTAGGTCAAGAGTTTGTTATTGCCCTAAAGGACCATCCATGGTTTGAATTAACAGCAGTTGCTTCCTCGCAAAGATCTGCTGGCAAGCGATATATTGATGCTCTTCGTGATCAAAATTCAGGAATTTTAAAATGGCATAATAAAGAACAAGTTCCAGACTATATAAAAGACAAGATAATAAATAGCGTAGATGAAATAAATCCAAAAGAATATGATTTAATATTTACAGCACTTGAATCTTCTGATGCTCAAATTATTGAGCCAAAATTTGCCGAGATTACACCTGTAATCAGTACTGCAGCTGCATTTCGATACGAAAATGATGTACCAATACTAATTCCAGGAATAAATGATGATCATATAGAATTATTAAATGTGCAAAAGAAAAATAGAAATTGGGCAGGCTATATCTGTCCACTTCCCAATTGTACTACAACAGGTTTAGCAATTACATTGAAGCCAATACTTGATGATTTCGGTATTAACTCTATTTTTATGACTTCTATGCAGGCTCTCTCAGGTGCTGGAAGATCACCAGGTGTTATTGCACTTGATATAATGGATAATGTTATACCTTTTATTCCAAAGGAAGAAGAAAAGGTTCAAGTTGAGACAAAAAAGATCTTAGGTACCTTAATCAATGATTCAATTTCTTCATCAATGATTAAAGTAAGTTGCACCTGCACAAGAGTACCTGTAATGGATGGACATACTGAAAGTGTATTTGTTGAGACAAAAAAGTATTCAGATCCAGAACAAGTTAAAGAATCTATGGTAAGGTTTTCTAAATCTATAAAAATCAAAGATCTACCCTCTTCTCCAAGTGAATATATAATAGTCCATGATGATCCTACTAGACCTCAACCAAGAATTGATAGAGAAATTAATGATGGAATGACTACTTTCGTAGGACGATTAAGGAAAGATACAGTATTTGATAATGGTATAAAATATGTATTGCTTTCCCATAATGAAAAGATGGGTTCTGCAAAAGGCGCAGTACTTTTAGCAGAATTGCTTAAAACTAAAAATATGCTTTAACTTTTTATTTTTTCTTTATATTTTGATTTGAAGATATAAATATAAAAACCTATGATAACTTAGGTTGGTTAATAACGAGTTGATATCTAAATAGTGATGCGTGAAGTGACCATTATAAATAGGGTCAAAAATTATTATGAATTAACAAAACCAAAAATATGGTATTTATTAGTATTTACTGCTTTTGGGTCAGCTTTGACTGCTTCTTTTTTATTTAATATACAACTAAGTCCTTTGAGTTGGATATTACTTCTTTTCGGAGTTGCGGCCGGGTCAGCTGCTGCTGATACTCTTACCGGTTATAATGATCGTGATATTGATGCTATAATGGACAGAACTAAAGATAGACCCATACCATCAGGAAGAATTTCACCGAAGAACGCTTTAGTCTTTGGTTTAGCTTTAACTGCTATTGCATTAATATTTTCATGGTTTATTAATATATGGGCATTTTTATTAATGTTGTTTGGTTTATTTGACAATATTATAGTTTATAGTAAATGGCTAAAAAGACGTAGCCAATTCAATATTATTCTCGGTGGTTTTTCAGGAGGAGCACCAGCATTAATTGGATATGTTACTGTAACAACCCAAAATATAGAGATAGGATTAATTATGGCTGCTCTTGTGTTTTTATGGATACCAACGCATATCTGGAGTTTAGCTTTACACGTGCGAAAAGATTATCAAAAAGCCAAAGTTCCTATGTTGCCAGTAGTTTCTGAAGAGAAAAAATCAGTAAGAATAATTGCAGGAACTACTTTGTTAATGGTTTTATCTAGTATACTTCCTTTCTTCTTTAATCAATTTGGACAAATATATTTAATTACTGTAAGTTTATCTGGGGCTATAATGATGGGTCTTTCTTTATGGCTATTACTAAAACCAACAGAAAAGGCCTCTTGGACTGTTTTTAAATTTTCTAGTCCTTATCTTACAGCTGTTTTTATAGCATTTATGGTCGATGCATTTTTTCATTAAATATGATTCTAATTAATTAATTTTACATTTTGCTAATCAGAAATTATTAATATTATAAAAGGAGAAGTAAATTATTTAATAATGTTCATATAATATTATAATTAATGTCTGCTGATCATGAAACAGACTCTACAATAGAAAATATAAAATCATGGGAAGTAGAATGGTCATCATCAGTTGAAGAATTTGATGACTATTCAAAAGCTCTTGATTTTTTTAATCTAAAATCCAATCAAGGTGAAGATACAATATTATATGAAATTCAAAAATCTAAATCAGATGGTTCTATAGTAAAAAGAATTCCAATTCTAAATACTAAACAGTCCAAGAAAAGAAGAGAGAAATTAGCAAAACCAAGTCAAAAACAGATTCACCAACAAAAAAAACAACAAGCCACAACACAACATAAAAATAAAATTGGAGATATCAAATATAGAATAATAATTCTGGTAATTATAGTAATTGCATTTTTAATATTACTATATGTTTTAAGTCAATTAGTTACATCATCTACTATATTAGATTCTCATTTTTTACTTAATTCCTTACTCAATAATAATAATATAGGTTTTTCTTTGGTTCCTTTCTATTCTTTGAATCTATATTCAACACTATTAATATGCATAATATAGATAATATCTATATTTCTATATTTTAACTAAATCATTTAAAATAATAAAATCTTTTCTTTACTATGAATATAATATTTAATAATATATATTGTTGAATTCTCATCTTGAATTATTTTTAATCTAAAAATATGAAATAAACCAAAAACCATTAATTTTAATCATGAAAAGACAAAATTATTTGCTTGTTAGATTAAAGATCTCATCTAAAGTTATTGAATATGGCTTTTTGCCGCTGACCTTAAATCTAATAGAATTACCTTTGAACTCCGATTGTTGTATATATCCCAATTTCTTAAAAATAGATAATGCAATTTTTCCTCTCTGCCTATTATTCCCACAAGCAATCCTATCTTTATCTTGTATGTCCTGCAGTATAAAAGTTCCTTCTTTGTTTTCTTCTGAAACTGATAGTACTGCTCTCCATAAACGAGCTATATACGAATTTGGATCATTGAGTGATCCCATATGGATAATTTTAGAACTTCCTATTGGTTTTGTTATTAATTGTGCAGCAAAATTCATCCTGTCCGTTTCTTTAAAATAGATTCTATAAACAGTTTGATTCTTAAATTTTCTATATTCTTCATTATCAAACCAGTAAATATATCCGCTAGGTTCTGGCAGAAAAGGTTGAACAATTTTTTTTTCTTTTACTGAATCCATATAATTAACATTATCGTAGTCATGAATTTTCTTTGCTTTTTCTTTTTGAAACTTAATATTTTTATCAATACTAATTACCCTTTGAGCCTCTGACAGACTTTCAAAATTTACAATATACTTCTTTTTCTTTTTTGATTCAATTAACATTATTACTCCATCATCAATTAAATCTCTCAATGCCTTATCCAAATTGATATCGTAATGTTTTCCTAGTTCTTTTAAAATTTGCTCATGGTAGATTGCATTATGCACTCCTTCACCAATGAGTTGATATAAGAACCATCTTTTCCATTTTTCAACACTGAGCATTGATATTAAAAGCTATTTTCTACGAATATATAAGCATAAAGATAAATAATTATGGAGATTCTGACAGTAATATAATTTTTTTATTTAGTTGATTAAAAAAATTACTTTTCTAAAATCTTATTATATTATTAAGAATATAATAGTTTAAAAAAACTAGATTGTAATTTTTCTTCAAGTTGGTTTATTTAATAGTTATTTTAAAATAATTTTATGCCTTTAATTACTGTATCTATGTATCCAGGTAGATCTGAAGAACAAAAAAGATTATTTGCACAAAAAATAACAAATTTAGCAGTTGAGATTTTAAAAACAAAACCAGAACACATGATAGTTGTATTTGATGAAAATCCAAAAGATAATTGGTATTTGGCGGGAAAAAACCTATAGATGATATAATACATTCCCCTGATTGCCTTTCCATTTTTTAGTTTACTTTTTTAGGGATATATATTTAAAAACTAAATGTTAAATATCAACTATATTGTCCATTTCAGTCAAAGCTTTGATTTCCTTACATCTTTTTCTTAGAGAAACAGTAGAAATATCTGCGACTTGACATATTTCTACTTGTCTAATGAATTCATCGCAAATCTGAGAGGCTAAATATATAACTGCACCCGCTATTGCCCGAGGATTTTTACCAATTGAAATACCTTTTTGCTCCACTTTAGAAAATATTTGTAATGCTTCTCTTTTAGTTTTTTCACTTAATTTTAATCTATTACAAATAATTGTAACATAATCTGGACCTTTAGTAGCAGGAATATGAAGCTCTAGTTCATTTAAAATGAGCTTATAGTGAGCCATTAACTCTTTGCTTGATAGGTTACAAATATCAGCAATATCTAAAATAGTCTTTGGTGTTGAAGCTTCTCGACATGCTGCATATAGAGATGCACCGACCAAACCAATTGTAGATCTCCCCTTAGCTAATTTTTTAACTGCAGCTTTTCTATAAATATAAGCAGCACTTTCAATTACTGCATGATTAACACAAAGCTTGTCTCCAAAATTATTTAAAAATTTTAAGGCTTTTTCCAAGTTTCTAGATACAGAATCATTAAGTTGAGATCGGCTATTCCATGTTCTGAGTCGCTGAATTTCCATTTTTTGTTTTGGTTGTAAAGCTTTACCTCGGGCGTCTGTATCACTCATTCCTATTAATGTTGACAATCCTTTATGATGTACGGCCAAAGATTCAGGCATTCCTGTTCTAGATCTATCATTATAGTCTGATTGAATAATGTAGCCTTGAATATTCTCATTAGTTAATAACTCATTATTAATTACAAATCCACAAGAAGAACAAACAAATTCATTTGCAGAATTATCAAAAATTATAGAGTCATTATGACATTGATCACAATATGAGGGGCTCTTTGGATTTATCTTGTGTGATTTTTGCTGTCCTCCACTCTCTTCCATCAAAGATTCATAGGAATCTATTATTTTATTTATATGTTTTCTAGAAACTAGAAAATCAAATATTTTCTCAAAAATAATAGAAATGAGCCTATATAATTATTTAATAAGATGATTATTTAGATTACTTATATTATATTCAAAAGAAATCTAACTTTCTTAAATAACATTGTATAACTCAATTATTCTAATTAAAAATATAAATATTTTTACTATTATTTGATAGGCAAATTTGTCAAAGAAAAATTAATTATTTTATTTATAAAAGCCCTAAATACAAATATAATTACTTTGATTTGCGAAATTCTCTATAAATAAATGTGAGCTAATATGAGCTATATGTTGAATTTTACAAAACTACATAATATAAAATAATAAAATTCTAAAAAATCAGGAAATTAAAAAATTTAATTAATATACATGAAAAAAAATTGAGTCATTTGTTCTTAATCATAAATTAAGCTTTCGTTTAAAAAAATTTAATAATCTCTTTTTTTCTTCTAGATTTTAATCTTCATTTATATTATCCCAACTCGCTTCAGATTTACGAGAATCTAGTTATTTATCAATTCCTTATGCCTTGGTAGCTCAGCCTGGTAGAGCGTTTCCTTGGTAAGGAAAAGGTCGCGGGTCCAAAAGTGTGGAAACATGCGGGAATTCCCGCCCAAGGCTATATTTTCCGTAGGTAAAATACGATTATCGTTGGTTGAACATAAAGAATGATGGTTTTCCGTGTTACTGTATTTAGTAATGGTGTTACTAAATTTGGTAACAGCTGATAAAGATATTAGTCCTTTTTCAACAAGTAAAGGTAATTCAAAATTTTGAAAATTATCAATCTTTTTTCTAATCTAACTCTTTATTTTACGATTATAACTCCCTGATATATCCTTCTTTCCTAATAGCCACTCTAATTCTGTTTGAGTTAATAATGATAGTTTTGGTGAATTGTTGTACGCCAACATGTTATAGTTATAGCAAATGCTTATAAAGATATCTATTGATATACATTGATATAAGCATGGCAATGAAACGTGTACTGTTATCCTTACCTGAAGAAATGGTAAAAGTTTTAGAAAAAGAACGTAAAGAAAGATATCTTGAAACTATACCTGAAACTGTGAGAGTAATTTTAAGTGAATACTTAAGAAAAAGGTAAATTTACTAAATTAAGAGAGGTTAATTGAAGTTTTGAAATAACTATATATATTCATTTAAACCTTCATCGGAACGTTTTTCACCGCAATAATCACATACCAATTCTCCACTAGCTTCTTCTGTTGCTCTAAACTTTCCTTTCTTACATGTCGGGCATAATTCTAATTCTGACATATCATATTAAATCAATAGCTAAAATAAAAGCTCTATCAACCGAAACTTTACAGTCTTATAATTCAGAGAAATATAAGATATGTTAAGGAGGGAGTAATACCGATAGCAGTGCTAAAATAAGAGTCTAATTTATATAGACTATTAACTTGTATTTAGCTTTTATTATTAGAAACTTATTATACTATAATAAGCTATTCATATATTAAAAAATAACCTTAGTAGTATATAGATTAAGAAAATA
>DATFBJ010000074.1:0-6270 GCA_035253885.1 Nitrososphaeraceae archaeon | reverse complement strand
TCCTATAACTCTTTTTTAAAATCTTATTTAGAATTTAAAGACCAATTTTTCTTTGTAATGATATGTAATTACAAGAAACAAGTCATCAATTCATAGGATGTTATTATTAAAAAGGTTATTCTTGTTGAAATTAGAATTTTAGGATATTAACGATTTTATTAGTCAGATAATTATAAAATGCAAAAAAATCAAACACGAAAATAGTAAGATGAACTGAATTAGATTACTATTAAATTAGCATACTGTAATTAAAGTCAGAAAATATTAAAAAAAAGAAGATGGTGAAATAATAAACTTAAGAAGAATGTTCTACCCCAAAGGCAATTTTGACCGTGGCTCTATAGGTTTCAATTTGTCCAGATGATGGATTTACGTGAGCAGTCATATCAACTACTTCTATACCTGTAATTCCATGTATTGTTTTTTTTGATTCATCTAGAGCAACTTGTACGGCATCTTCCCATCCCTGAGTAGAACTTCCTACAATTTCTATTACTTTTGCAACATCAGTCATTATAATTTGAAGGATGATAATTTATATAAAGATTTTATTTTTCTATTCATTTTTAGTTTTTTTTACTTTTGTTATGTTTATTCTAAAATGGCCATTATATTATTCTTTAAAAATTGTATACTTCAAAAATTTATTTTAAAAGTATTAAAATGCATTTTAAAACTTTGGGTGTTAAATTACTATTTTCTAAAATTATAGTATATTTGTATTTGAATTTTCATAATTACTGAAAGATAATCTATTAATGATTAGATATTGGTTAATCAAAATTTTTTTAGATTATATCACTTAATATTTTGGATTAAATAGACTAATATATATTAACTTTTTAGTAATAAAATAAAAATAATTATATCGTCTTATTATGGTAAAATGAGTAGTAATAAAGAATAAGAATTAATAAGAAAATTAAAAATGAAATATAAAAAAACTCATTCTTTCTTTTAACTAAGCAACAAAAATTATTAAAAAAGAAGGAATAATTTCTGATGACTAGTTTCATTTATTTTTAAAAAGGGATATTCCAAATAGGATACCATAAAGAAAGTTTTTCTTCTATTTTAATTGTATCAGATACTTCTTTCATTATCTTTATTTCTTGATCATGATTTCTTCTTTTTCTATTGTCAGTTGATGAAGATATGATAGGGACAAATGGATAGAATCTATCAATTTTATAATTATATATCAAGTATTGGCTATTATGTATATGGCCATTGTCGTTTCCGCTATAACCACTTGAAAATTCAAATATATTAGCTAATAATTGTCGTGAAAAACCTTTTTCATGGATACTATCTCCTATAGCATTTATCACAGCTACTATTTCTGCTATTGTTTTTCCTTTAATAATAAACCATAGATAACCATAATTATCGATTATAGAATTGAATGTTACATCAAAGTTAATATTTTTCTTATCGGTTGTAACTTTTAACAAATTATCAATGTAATCTTTCATTTGCTTAAAGGATTCAGAATTTATACTCTTTACACAAATTCCACATCTACCAGTGCTTTTTAAACCTAAATTTTCATCTAATTTTATACATGCCAATGATAAAGATTCAATTGCTTGACTATCGATAAATGGATTGCTGATAGTGTTATTAGTATTATTATTATCAATTTTTAAAATTTTTTTAATTTTATTAAAGAATCTCATATTATTATAAAACTAATCTTATTTTGATTTATCCTTTTCTATCGATCTCTATAGCATTATAATATAATATTTTTGTCTAGATAGTATACAATTGATTTAATTTAATTTTTATAATGTCAAATTTAAACTTAAATGAATAATTCTAATACCTCTTTTCCAAATAAAATAGAGTAAAAAGGAAAAATTAATAATAATTACCATTGATTAATAATTATCTATCCATATTGATTAATCCAAAAAAAAAATTTTTAATTTTATTCTTAATCTTAATAGTGATTATAGGATTTGTAATTATCCTTTATAGTGGCTCAGATACGAATTCTCCAATATTTTATCCATCACCTTCTCCATATCAATCTCCTTATTATCCATTACCATCACCATCACTACCATATGATTTACCTTATGATATACCATACGGTGATTTTCCCTATTCTCCTCCTGAAGATCAGCCTCCACTTACTCCAGAAGAGGATCTACGATCCTTTGATTCTCCATTCGGTGGCTTGTTTGAATAAAAGTAAATATACTATTTTTTGTTCTTAACTTATTTATTTTGAATTTAAAAAGTCAGATAATACTAATCTTTAAAATTATATTAACTAGATTTACCAAAATATTAAAAAAAATTAGGACTTTGTTTTTACAATAAGATCTATATTAAAGATTATCAAGAATTACTATTGGTATGTAACATTTTTTTTCTTAATTAATCTCAAGTATTGCCTCACAAGATTATTTATTAATACTATTCATTAATAATATTCCTATTTTGATTAATGATTGTTATTTAAATAAAGTCATGATACAAGGGATTCAAATTGTGTTAAATTATATGTCTTGCTTATATTGTAAAACTCGATTGAAAAGAAGAACTTTTAAAAATTAGAAAAAGAAATTACAGATTATCACTAAACTTTCTATTCTGTTCATTAATTTCATCTTGAGGATTTTTTATAACTTTTTTATATATTTCCCTATGTTCTCTTTGGTCTAATTCCTTTTCATGTTCTTCTCTCACATGATGTAATCTATCTTTTTCATGAATAAATTCTTTTCCACATCTGTTACATTTCAAAATTGTCATATGATGAATGTGTCGGTAATGAGCAATTAATTCTTCGTAAGTTTCAAACTTTTCATTGTCTTTTTCGCAGACAAGTTTTTTATGACGGAAAAAGTCCATTAACTTTGAGAAAGGTTATTCATATATTAAAACTATTTGTTATTAATAGTATTATTTACAAATATCCTATTATTGATAATTAATAAAGAATCTATCTTTTGAATTGTAGACTCTATTATTTAAATAAGATTAAATAAAAAAAATTATTTATCACATAAATCTATATAAAAGTTCAACTATAAATGGATATAAACCTAAATTTTGAATAATATTTTGAAACATTTTGAAACTATTCATTAGTATAAAATATATGCATATAAAGTATAATATTAAATAAATATTTAGTAGTTTAAATTGAATATATGGTAAAATTAAACCATATATTAGTTATAAAATAAAGAAAAATATTTAAAAATAAAATATTATCACGTTTAATATTTTATGAAGTCTAATTAAAAAAGTAATTATATATACTTTTTAGTTAGTAATAAAATTAAATTATAAAATAAAAATAATATTAGTTTTTATCCATAAATCCCATGATCTTTGCATTTCCAATCCATTATATTCATTCCAAAGTTACATTGTATTGCAACTGTTGTAAATTTTATATTTTGTGCTGCATCAATAGCATTAGAAATTTCTTGACTAAGTGTGTAGTTAATTGTTTGTTCATCAGCAAAAGGATTAGGTAATGCTGGAGGCGAAGAATCAGTCTTATTTGATACATCAAATATATGTTCTACATCTGCAGCTCTAATGTATCCTATAGTAGGCGATTTATCAAAATCACTGATTACCATTGTTATGATCAAATCTTTAGATTTAGATAAAGAGTCACTATTTCCAATAATAGTATATGTAGTATCAAATGTACCTAATAATCCAGTGCTATCATTCACTATGTTATATGAAGCCGTAGCAGTTTTTGTTATTTGTACAGTTCCTTTTGATTGATCAGATAGAGTTATTGAATTATCATCTGTCGTATTTTGCGTTGACCTTGTTTCCTCTTGTGATGATGAAAGAGGAAAATTTATACCATTAAAAAAAAGAATGGATGCAAATAATGAGCAAACAATATAGTTCTTATATGATTTAATGAGAATATGATTATCCATAATAATTAGAAAATTATTTGTTAATTATTTAAATATTCCTAATCTTTAAAAAATTGCTTTAAACATAGTTTTATTGTAAAGAAACATTATTATGGTAATATAATAAGAACATTGTAATAAGTGTTATATCGAAATTATGCTTAAATTTAGTATAAAAATTATTATATATAAATTTTTTTTACTAAATTAGAATATATGTAAATAAATACAAGTTATTTTGTCATTTTTTGTTTAGTTGTAATTGATTGAAGTCTATAAATTGTAATTATATTCTAATCAGTTTAGTTATTAAGAAGAATTATCTTATAAAAGGATATGAGTGATGAATCTCAAAAAGAAGAAATAAAAGAAGAAACTCATCATCTAGAAGATACTGAGCAAGAGGAATTTGATGAAGATGAAGATAATGAGGCAGAAGAAATAGATGAAAAGTCATAATAAATAAAAGATGATTCTGGTTTAATAACTTATAAAGTCATAGTTACTATTATTCTGTTTTATTATACTTACAATTACTTCAATATCTTTTTGTCTATGTTATATTATTTTTATATTTATGATTATAATAAAATAAGAATTATATATCTACGATAAAGTTATATCTTTAGTCAAATAATCCTAAAATATTTTATTGAATTTGATTTAATAATTTCCCAATATAACAATGAATTTAACTTATTTATCATCTCCTTGATGATAAATTTTAAATAGTTTTTATATTAGCATAACATTTTTAATGTTGTTATTGTATTAAAAAAAAGTCCTGAAGATAATCTATGGTTGATCCATTAGAACGCTCTGTGTCGGAATATGTTAGTAAACAATTTGTAATGGTTGATGAAAATGTTTCTGTGGCTGAAGCAGTAAAACTTGCTCAGCCAAAACATATTGATACAATTATTGTAGGTTCTCATGGAAATCCTGTTGGTATAGTTACTGATAGTGATATTCTGGAAAAAGTGGTAATTAAAGGAGATGATTCTGATTTAATTTTTCTAAAATCTATAATGACTTCTCCAATTATGACCTTGAATAGCACATCATCTGTAAAAAAAGCCATAGAATTAATGAGAATTTATAAAATTAAAAGGGTTCCAATAATTGATTTCCATCATAAACATGAACAAAAAATTATAGGAATTGTTACACAAAAATCTCTTGCAGATGCAATTCGAAATTCAGTTATTGAAAAAACTTTCACAAGTTATAGAGTAACAATAAAAGAAAATTACAAACCAATTTTTGGAAATTTAGGTTTTATTATGCAATTTGCTGGAATCTTAATGATTGTTCCTGCAATACTTGGAACAATCTTAAATGAATTAGAATCTGCAGCAGCAATTTACCTTGCAGTCATTTCAATATCTTTAACAGGCTATATTATGAATACATTAGGGGAAAAGACTCCACTTAATTTAAAACAGTCATCTATTGTTGTCGTATCCTGTTTTATACTACTAAGTCTTTATGGATGTTTACCTTATATCTATGTAAATCCCTTTGAGCCTTCTCAGGATTATTTATCTCTTTTTGTAAATGCATTCCTAGAAAGTTCTTCTGGTTTTACAACTACAGGTATTTCTATAATAGAACATCCAGAATCACTTCCAGAAAGCTTCGTTTTTTATCGTTCTTACACTCAATGGGTGGGCGGATTAAGTTTTGTATATCTAATAATGGCTTTGTATTATCCTGAAACAAAATTAGCCGCAATGAAAAATGTGATGGGAAGTGCGATGCAAAAGTTCAAACAATTATTGTCTGCTATTAGTATAATATTTATATTTTATACATCGATTCTTATCTTATTATTATTTCTTCTAGGTAATATGGAATTGATTGATGCAGTGTCTCTTTCTTTTTCAACTTTTGCCACAGGCGGTTTTACACCTGTTTCTGATATTTTTAATTCAATTAATTTTTATCAGCTAATAGTAATTATGGCAGGAATGATAATAGCTGCATTACCATTTGGTTTTTATTATGGTATTTTAAGGAAAGAAATAAAAAAAACAAAAAGATTAAGTACAGAAATAATTGTTTTTCTTTGCTTTATCTTAATTTTTGCTTTTCTTTTTATAATAATAGACCCTACTATTTCTACAAATAATTGGTTTAATTCCTCATTACAAGTTATAAGTGCATCTACAACTACCGGTTTTCAATTTATTGATCTGTCTTCTTTATCATTTGGAGGAAAAATTATTTTTATCATTATTATGCTTATAGGAGGAACTGCATTTTCAACTGCAAGTGGAATAAAGATTGCAAGGATATTATTAATTTTCCATAAACTAAAAGGAAAATCCAGATTTTTTTCAAATGTTGATGATCATACTCCATT
>DATFBJ010000073.1:0-5286 GCA_035253885.1 Nitrososphaeraceae archaeon | reverse complement strand
TTATCTGATATTATTCATTTAATAAGAAAAGAATAGAAATGATAAACCAATTTCAATTTTTAGATGAGAATTCAATTAGAGAATTAAGTAATTTAAAAAGTCCTTTTTTTTATAATGATTATCATAATAATCTTCTTGAATCATTAAATAAAATTTATCTAATAGCCAATGATGCCCGACTTCAAGGAATTGATGTCTCTGAGAGAATTGAATCAAGAATAGTCTATGATTTAGCTGATAGAGTAGCTAAAATGCATGATATTAATATCACAAATAGATTAAGAGATTTATTATCAGAAACCACTAAAGAAAAGGCAGCCTTAAAGATTTCTGAAGAAATTGCACAAGGAGAATATAGTGCCGATGATTTACGAACTAGATTAGATAATGCAGTTAGAGTAAGTCTTGCTATAGTAACTGAAGGAGTAACTGTTGCACCATTACAAGGAATATCTGATGTGCAGATTAAGGCAAATGCTGATAGAAGTCAATATCTTTCCATATCATTTGCTGGACCAATTAGATCTGCTGGGGGCACAGAAGCAGCATTAACAATGTTAATTGCAGATCATGTAAGAAAAGCAGTTGGTTTGAGTAAATATCAAGCGAACTCCTTTGATGATGAAACTGGGAGATTTGTAGAGGAATTACGTATTTATGAAAGAGAAGTCGGAAATTTTCAATTTAAAATTTTAGATGAAGATGTAATTAAATGTATTAGTAATTTACCAGTAGAATTAGATGGAGTAGATACTGATCCTGTAGAAATTGTTGGCCATAGAGGGATGAAAAGAATCAATACAGATCGAGTCCGTGGGGGTGCTTTAAGAGTTATGAATGATGGTTTGATTGGAAGAAGTAGAAAATTACTAAAAATAATAGATACCTTAGGTCTGGAGGGATGGGATTGGCTGAAGGAACTTAAAGGAGCAATTCAAAAAGAAGGATCTAGTGAAGATGATACAGTACATCATAGGATGTCAGAAGTAATAACTGGTAGACCAGTTCTGTCCATGTCTAATAAAATTGGTGGTTTTAGGTTAAGATATGGTAGATGCTATAATACAGGATTTTCCACAATAGGAATTCATCCTACTGTTCCTATACTATTAAATTATGCAATAGTAGTAGGAACTCAAATTAAAATTGATACACCGGGGAAGGCTGCAACAATTGCATTAGTTGACTCAATAGAACCTCCTTTAGTGAAACTAGATGACGGAACTGTAACCTATGTTTTATCTATAGAATATGCACGTCAAATTCAAAATAGAATAGATACTATCCTTTATTTGGGAGATATTTTAATCAGTTATGGTGATTTTTTAGAAAATAATGCAAAATTATTTCCAGCATCATATGTTGAAGAGATATGGGCATTAGAATTACAAATGAAGATAATAAATTTACTATATAATAATGATAATGATAATTTTACTAATGATCAATATATTAATAAAATTATAAAATACATTGACAAACAACGATTATTTAAATTAGCTAATAATCCTATTGAAATAATCCCTACATTTAAAGAAGCATTTTTAATTAGTAAAATATTGAATATTCCTTTACATCCTAAATATTCATTTTATTGGGAATCAATATCTGTAGAAGAGGTAATTTTACTAAGAAATGAATTTTTAAAAAAATCAATTAATGAAAAAAATAATGATTTAATCTTGCATAAAGCTCATACTGCTCACTATTATTATGAATCATTTTCAATTATATATAATGAAATATTAAAAGATATACTAGAACGTTTAGGAGTAACACATTCAATAAAAAATTATAATAATAATTCTTTAATAGAATTAACAGATTTAAATCAAATTAATTCATTATATATGTTACTTTGTAATGATACAAATAATCAAAATGATTATGAATCATTAAACTCTCCAATAGAATATATAATCCGAATTTCTGGAATTTTACTAAAACCAAAATTTTCTTCATCAATAGCTGTACGTGTTGGAAGACCAGAAAAAGCAGCTGAAAGAAAAATGAAACCACCAGTACATGTTTTATTTCCAGTAGGAGATAAAGGAGGTCCAACACGAGATTTAATTAAGGCATCAAAAGAAGAAGTTCTTTATACAGAAATAGCTAATAGATATTGTAAAACCTGTAATCTGCCATCAGTTAGCACTAAATGTAGAAATTGTTTATCTGAGACACCTATGAGTTATATTTGTAGAATTTGTAGAGAAACAATTAAGGCTAGAAATAATAGTGATAAAAAAGAAGTAACAAATAGATGTACTAAATGCAGAAGAGAAGGAAAAACATATTCTGCAGTAAAATATCCTCTTAAAAAAATGTTAAAAGAAGCAGAAAAGATTTTGGAAATACAATCTAAGGAACCATTAAAAGGTGTAAAGATTTTGATGGGAAAAAATAAATCTGCTGAGCCAATAGAAAAAGGAATTTTAAGACAAAAATATGATCTATATGCTTTTAAAGATGGAACAATACGTTTTGATGCCACTAATGAACCATTAACTCATTTTAAGCCTAAGTGGATTATGACTAATGTCGATAAATTAAGGAAATTAGGATATTCTAAAGATTTTTATGGAAAAGATTTATCTAATGAAGATCAATTATTAGAAATTTTCATTCAAGATGTAATATTACCTATAGATACTGCAAATCATTTACTTCAAGTATCTAAATATATAGACAAAGAATTATTAAAATTATATAAACTTGAACCATTTTATAATGCCTCATCTATAGATGATTTAATAGGACATATAATAATAGGACTTGCTCCACACACATCCGTGGGAATAATAGGAAGAATTATAGGATATACAAATTCGCAAGTATGTCTAGCATCTCCAATGTGGCATTCTGCTAAACGTAGAGATTGCGACGGTGATGCAGATTCTATTATGTTATTAATGGATGTGTTCTTGAATTTTTCAAAAGAATTTCTTCCAGATAAGATTGGAGGATTGATGGATGCTCCTTTATTGGTTCAACCCATTGTTTTACCTCATGAGGTACAGAGACAGGCTCTCAATATTGATGTCACTCAAACTTATCCACTACAGCTATATGAAAAATCATTAGAATATATAAAAGCAGAAAATTTATCAAATAATATTGATATTATAAAAAATAGAATTGGTTCAGAATTACAATTTTATAATTATTTTTTTACTCATCATACTAATTTATTAACTGTTGAAGAAAAACGTAGTGCATATTCTAGACTAACTACCATGAATGAAAAATTAGATATGCAGATTTCGACAGCCAAATTAATTAAGGCTGTTATTCCAGATGAGGTTGCTTCTATGGTTCTTACTACTCATATTATACCCGATATTATGGGAAATATGCGTTCTTATTCATCCCAAGCATTTAGATGTACTAATTGTGGAGAAAAGTATCGTAGAATACCAATAGCAGGTAAATGTCTTGGATGTGGTAATAATTTAATTCAAACTGTCACAAGAAATTCTGTTGAGAAATATGTATATATTGCTTTAGATATACGTAATAAATTCAAAATGAATGATTATCTTTCAAGTAGAATTGAATCATTAGTTATGGAATTAAATTATGTATTCAAAGAAAAAAAAATACCAAAAAATCCTCAATCATCAATCTTTGATTTTATGGATCATTAAATAAAAGGTTTTGATTTTTCTTGAATAAAATTAGAAAAATTAAGTTATTAGAAGTGGACTAGGCTAATATATTTATAAGCTTCAAGTTGTCCATCAAAAACATAATTTAGTTTTTGATATTGTTTCTTAAATTCCGTAACATCTCTTTTAACATTATTAGTATCTTCTTTATCAATAACAACTCTTTTTATAAAATTAGCTATTTCCATCATTTCACTTTCTTTCATTCCTAATCTTGTTACTTCATTAGCCCCTATTCTTACACCACTGGGATGCATATAATGTCTGCCTGCCTTGATATCGCCTGGAAGTAATTGTCTATTAAGAATTATATTAGATTTTTCTAAATCCTCTTCAATAGTTCCACCATCATTATATTTTGAAACATCTACTGCGATCTGATGTGATTGTGTAAAACCTCTTTTTTCTCCTAATACTGTAAATCCACAGTTTACCAAACTTTCTGCTAATTGTTTAGCATTTTTAATGACTTGTTTAGCATAATCTTTTCCAAATTCCAATGCTTCTGCTAATGCAACAGCTTTACCAGCTACATGATGTAAATGATGACTACTTGTATTACCAGGAAATACTGATTTTTTAATAGTCTCTGAATGTTTTTCTAATGAGAGTATGATTCCTCCTTGAGGTCCCCATAATGTTTTATGAGAGCTCATAGTCATAGAATCAACTCCTTCTCTTAAGGGATCTTGGAATTCACCTCCTGCTATTAATCCGGCAACATGGGCTCCATCATAGTTAATAAATATTTTATGATCATGCATAAAATTTGCTAATTCTTTTACAGGATGTGGGAAAAGAAATAAACTTCCTCCAAACATAGCTAATTTTGGAGGTTTACCATTTTTAGTCAAATCCAAAATCTTCTTTTTAGTCAAATCAATATCAATTGTCATTTCTTCTTTTGAAAAAGGGAAATATTCAATATTTAATCCACATACATGACCTGCTGTACCAAAATGTTCTTTTTTTCCATGAGAGATATGTCCTCCATTTGGGATAGCTGTAGCCATCATAGTATCTCCTGGAAAAGTAAAACCTGAATAGATTGCTAGATTTGCAACAACTCCCGATGTTGCACGACAATCAGCAAATTCTGCATTAAAGACTTTCCTAGCAAGTTCATTACAGATTATTTCAACTTGATCAATAAAAGTACAACCAGCATATACTCTTTCACCGGGCCATCCTTCAGCATATCTATTTCCAAAATCAGATACTATTGCCTCTCTTACTGCTGTACTAGGAACATTCTCGCTGGCAATTAATGGAATAGAATTAGCAAACCAATCGTGATGGCTTTTCATTAACTCAAAGATTTTTTTATAGGATTCTACTGCACTCATTATTACAATTTTTTGAATTTCTTTCCTAATTTAAAAATGTCGTATTAAATACAAAATTTTATATAGTAAAAGTTAAAAATCTGCAATTATTGAGCTTTGAAAAAACTTTTGGTAAGTTATTTTTATCTCAACTAGGTTTCTATATAAAATAGTAGTTGCATTTTCAGCAATGCGTTTTTTATATAAATACTTATTTCCTTAGTATGTGAAATATAATATATAACAATCATCTTGTCAAAACTATTTTTATTATCTGTATATATCTAGTTTAA
>DATFBJ010000072.1:0-3252 GCA_035253885.1 Nitrososphaeraceae archaeon | reverse complement strand
TAATAAGGTAGAGGATGAAAAAACTAAAGCTCGAGATACACCTAAACATGGAAGTCATTTTACTCAACCACCCCAAAGTAAATATGAAGATGAAGAAGAATCCAAAGAATAATTTTAATCTATTATTCAATTAACAATTTTTTATCATATATAGTTTATTAGATAAATAAAAAAATTACATATATTATGATATATCAATTTTTTACGACTGTTAAAAGATATCTAGGAAAAAGGTATAATAATACCTGAACAAATATATTGAATCTCAAATATTAATTGAAATTTATTGATATGGTATGATAATTTTGAAATAGTTCTAATAGTTGTACTAATTTTTTCATCAATAATAATTTTTACTTATGCACTTAGATCTCTTCTTTTCATATTTACAATTATAATCTTTTCAAAAAAAATTTCTATTATTATGAAAGAGGAAAAAAATGAAGGATTAAATAAATCAATTTATGTAAATGAAAAAACAGATAATAATAATTATCCCGATTTTTTTCCTTTTATTTCTATATTAATTGCATCATATAATGAATATCTTATAATAGAGAGGTTATTATCATCATTATCTAAATTATCTTATAATTATAATAGATTTGAAACAATAATAGTTGATGACTCTGATGATGAAACTTTTGATATATTAAAGAAATGGCAAAAAGCAATTCCAAATCTAAAAGTTATTCATAGACAAAACAGAGATGGATGGAAAGGAGGTGCTTTAAATGTAGCAATAAATAATCTGGATAAAAATAGCAATATAGTTTTAATAGTAGATGCAGACAATATCTTGGAAGAAGATACATTAGATAAAATCGCCAGATATTTTAGAGAGCTTGAGGAAAAAGAACTTTCAACATATGTAATACAAGGGTATCCTAAATCAATAGAAATGTATGATAACAATAAAAACCGATTATCCTCATCATCAATAATTCAATTTTTTTATCAAAATGCAGTTTATAAAAATAAAATTCATTACAATAATAGCAATAATAGTAATTGGGTATCTAGAGGGCTTTCTTTCCGATTGTATCAGCGGAATCTTGTAGAATTCATAGCAAAAGAAAAATTAAATTTACCTCTTCAAATAACTGGAAGTCTTTTTGCAATAAGAACTATTATTTTAAAAGCAATAAAATTCTCTAATGATATTTGTGAAGATTGGGACCTTACACTTGATATTTATCTCTCTGAGGTTACAAATAATTTATTAGTATCTATAGAAAATAATTTTGTTGAATATAAGAAAATAAGAAAAATTAATTATGATAAAATTAATAACAATAGTAATAAGACTACTAAACATAATGGGAAAATCCAAAAAATAATATCTTTTAGACCAATATTGATATCTTATTCAGAAGTAACATACAATATAATTCCATATTTTAGACAAAGAATGAGAGTAAGTGAGGGTCATACAAGGGGTTTTAGAAAAAAAATAATAAAAATTGTAAAAAATAAAAGACTAACCTTCTTTTATAAGCTGGAATTATTCTTTCTAGGATTAAAATATGCAAAATATATTTTTATTATATTTTTGGTGATTATTGATTTTTTTCTCTTATTTGATCAAGGTATTAATGGTATCTTGACCAATGATATTCTTAAAATATCATTTGGTATCCAAGGTTTATCATTAATTATCTATATAATTTATAATATGTTATCTCTTAAAATAAATTATAAAACTGTAACAAAAGAATTTACATCTAAAGATATGATTTATCTTTTATTGCTTAATATTTGTACAATACCTGCAATTGTGATAGGTTCTTTTCTAGGTTTTATTAGATCTAAAGGAAATTTTTATCGTACAAAAAGAAATGAATAGCTATCTTTATTGTTAATTTTTCACTATTATTTTAATAATATTTTATAGCCCTTCTTGTTCAAATGTATTCTAAAGTTATAATTTCTCCTTTTCATTAAAAAGATTATTAAATTATAGTATTTAGATTGCTTGTTCAATAATGTAATGTAGATAATAGTCAGATATTTACTATCTTTTATAGCGATAATTTTATTATTATCGTATGTTTTAATTCTTTACAATTACCTACATGATATTTAGAGTAAAAAAATGGTATATCTTTACTATTATAATAGGAATAATATTGATTATAGGATTGTCTCAGCTTAGTTCATCATCTTATGCTTTTTTTGATAGACACACTATTGAACAAACAACAACTCCTCATGGATTATATGAACAAAAAAATAATTCTAATATAAAAGATCTCAAAATAGCCTTCCTAACTGATAGTCTATTTAGTGATGCAGGTTGGGGTGCCTTTGGATATAATGCAGCAAGAGCATTAGAAAAAAAGTATGGTTATGGTATTGATTTTAAAGAAAATGTAGCTATTCCAGATATAGAAATTACATTGAGGGAATATGCTAATGCTGGTCATGATTTGATTATAGCATTTAATTTTATATGGGGAGCACCTGCTATAAAAGTGGCCAAAGATTATCCTAATACAAAATTTGTAATTTTTACAGGACTTGTAAATTCTACCAATGTAGCTTCTATCTTTCCAATGCAACAAGAAGGCACATACCTATTAGGTGCACTTGCAGCAATGATGTCTAAAACAAATGTTATTGGATTTATAGGAGGAGAAAAATATCCAAATTTAATTAATATTCTTGAAGGTTACAAGCAAGGCGCAAAAGAAATTAATCCAAATATAAGAGTATTATCTACATTTTTAAATGATTGGGATAGTCCAATAAAAGGAAAAGAAGCTGCACTTGCTCAAATAAATAATGATAATGCTGATGATGCTAGTGGTGGTGGTGGTGCTGACTTTATATTACATGTAGCAGATACATCTGGTTTGGGAGTTATAGAAGCAGCCAAAGAAAAAAAGATATTTGCATTTGGTTGTATTTCTGATCAGAATAAACTAGCTCCAAATACTGTTCTTACCTCCTTTGTATTGGATGTAGAAAAGACATTTGATCATGTTATTAAAATGATTCAAAAAGGTAATTTTACTGGACAGGTATTCAAACCTGGATTAGAAGCATACAAAGGAGCACCAGGTGATGGGATAATCTATATTGCACCATTTTATAGATTAGAAAATAGTATACCAGAAGAGGTAAAAATAAAATTCAATCAGCTTGAAGAAGATATAATTAATGGAAAGATTGTTGTACCAGAAAGATATGATTATGAAAAAGAAGAAGGTGAATTGTAGATGATGTTTCTAATAAGAATTAACTTAATAA
>DATFBJ010000071.1:0-2961 GCA_035253885.1 Nitrososphaeraceae archaeon | reverse complement strand
ACTTCTGATACTACAATGCTTGTACATTACATGAGAATATCTTTTGATTATAAAATTCAAATAAGAAGGTAATCATCTTGAATATTCAACTGATCGAAATCTTTACTGTTGTATCGATTAAAATGATCTCTATCTATATTTTAATTCTCTTTATATTGAATAGGGTGCAAAGTTATTATGTTGTTAAGATGAAATTATGCGTAAAATAATTATAAAAATACAAAAAAATTGAATAATAAATTTGATTCTTAAATCTTATTATTATAATAGGTTTATATCAGTTTGATCCTTTAAAAGAAGGTAATTCAAAGAAAAGAAAATGTGGAATGTGTTGCTTTGGAGATTCTTATTCTATAAGGTCAAAGAAAGAATATGAAAGAAATTTACTATTTGCTATGATTGAATCACAAAAAAGATTTCGATTTTATAAATAGAAAAAATTTCTGAAGAATATTGCACAAAGTTAATGTGAATAAAACAAAAATTATCTTTATCAATGTTTAACAATCACAATGATTATCTCTATGATCAATCTAGAATTTCAAATAATATTATATTGATTTCAGTTATCTCAATCCTATCATTTTTTATTTTTTTTGGATGTACTAACTTTATAGTTTTTGGACAAGAATCAAATTCTCAGTCTCATGATAAAGATATCAATATAGCCGTTGCAGGAGACTTTTACTGTAATGATGAAACAGAAGACACTATTGAAAATATTATATCAATAAATCCAGAATTGATAATTACTACTGGAGATCATGTTAAAGATGTAAGATCTATCAAATGCTGGGCTGAAATGTCTGAGCCTATAAAAGACAAGATGAAAATTGCAATAGGAAATCATGATGCTGAATTTAAAAAAATTTACAAACAAATTGTTGAGCATCATCAATTAGATAATCCCTATTACTCCCATGACTTTCAAAATGTACATTTCATCAGTATGTCTACAGAACATCCATTTGAAGAAGGAAGCAAACAGTATGAATTTATCAAAACTGACCTAGAAAAGACATCAAAGAATTCAAATATAGATTGGATCATAATTCATAATCATAAACCTTTATACTCTACCAGAAATGACATAGAAATTGCAGAAGAACTTAGAAATACATATCATCCTCTCTTTGAGAAATACAATGTAGATTTAATAATATCAAGTCATAACCAATACTATGAGAGAACATATCCTCTATTATATAATTCTGAAAGTGATGACGAGCCAATAATTTCTTATCATAATTCTGAGTTTAGTTATAACAATACAAGCGGAATAATATTTTTAACTGTAGGTACTGGAGGAGACGAACTAAAAGATATTGTAGATAAAGAGGATTATTATGTAATACAAGATGATGAAGAATATGGATTTCTTAACCTAAAATTAGAAAGTAATGGTAAAACAATAGTAGGTGAATTTCATTCTAATGAAGGAAAGGTAACAGATAGTTTCGAATTGATAAAGGTTTAGGTTAAAATAAATATTTACTAACTTACTACAATATGTAAATCTTGATCGCATAACTTTCTTCTTTAATATGTCTGTAAAAGAGTTATTATCTGATTTACTTTATTGTTCCACAGTATGAGGATCTTCATTTGGAGAAATAGAATTATGTTTATAAATAAGAGTTTTTTTATCGACATTTATGTATTTACATTGTAAAAATATCTTTTGATTATTGAAGTCAATTAAGAAGGTAATAATCATTCTGAATATTCAACTGAGCGAAATCTTTACTATTGTACCGATTAAAATGATCTCATCTATATTTTAATAATTTTAAAAAAAATTGAAATATTTTCATGTTTTAGAATTATCTATTGGTTTACAGCTGCACCAAGATAAGCTTTAACAGTCTCTTTCAAGTCTAAGTTTGATACACCTTCAACAACAGCAGCAAACAAAATTCTATCTAAAGGATCCTTCTTTTTAAAGAATAAATAATTCTTGTAAACATTATGAATATCAGAATAGTTTAAAACTGATAAAATCTATATTATCATATTCATACAGAGCTATAAAAATGAATGAAAATAGAGGTTTTTTCAACTCCAACAATGGAACAGAATTAAAATGTTCCTTGTGTAAAGATCCTCTGTATACTGAAAAAGATGAGGAAATCATTCAAGAGGTAATAGATGATTCCAAATACTTTTTTCATACTCAGAAATGTTTTAACGTCTACATGAGATTGGAGAGTTTTTATGGCAAGAATATTAAAAATTTTATTGAAAATAAACAAGAATTTGTTTTTGATACTTTCTGGGATAAAGCCATTCCAAGTCCATATGAAATTCAACAATTAAAAAATAATAATGAATCCAGTAAACCAAGCCTCAAAGTAATCGAGAATCCTGAAGAAGCAATAAAAACTGCTATTAATCTTGTTCAATCTGCAGAAGATGAAATATTACTCATTTTTTCTTCAGCAAACAGTTTTTATAGGAGGATGGTATTGGGAGATGGATTTCTTACTTTGCAAAGGTTACAAGATACTACTAAAGGTAACATAAAAATAAGAATTCTAACTCCTTTTGATAAAAAGATTGTTGATATCGTTAGCAGATTAAATATTTACCAGAAGCCTTGTATTTAACGGTCACCTTTTTGATAGTAGATAGAAAATTCTCTATGACTGCGGAACTAGTAAATGATTATACAGAATCGTCTGCTGAATCAATAGGATTATCAACCTTCTCTAATAGTAAATCAACGGTATTGTATTATATTTCTATGTTTGAGAACTTGTGGAAACAAGCAGATCTTTATGAAAAGGTAGCAAATCTTTATGATCAATTAAAAAATACAAATGAATCACAAATACGATTTATGGAAGAAACAGCACACGAGATTCGAAATCCAATCTAGTCTATTTTAGGCCTTACAGAAGTTATGCTTTCTAACACAAATCTTGATGCTGGTCACATAGAGGATTTACTCAGAATAATTAT
>DATFBJ010000070.1:0-2625 GCA_035253885.1 Nitrososphaeraceae archaeon | reverse complement strand
AATATTATTTCATTATTTTGTAGTTGTTATTTTTTGTTTTAAATCTAAGGAAGTTCGTCAGAATTTGTATATTTGTTAAAGAGGTCCATGTGTCTCCTATATTAGATATTATAGGACTAAGTCCAGCACTCATTGCTTCAACTATTGATATCACAAAAGGTTACTTTGAGGTAGGGTGAATATACTTGATTTTTGTACAAGTTCATCAAAAGTAACATCAGGCTCGATTTTAGATCATATTTAGATATCAAATTATTAAGCTTTTCAAGATAATCCTTATCATCTAAGATATTATTTCCTACAATAGTCATATCATAGTAATCAATATTTTCTTTTCCCTTTAGACTCTCCTATTTCTATTGCATTTTCAATTTCCTTATCAGGACTTATCCTTGAAATGACTAAAGAGTTGTCATCTTTTTCTAATGGATCATTATTGATATTTATCTTGTTACCATTATTAATCTTCTTAAATTTGTTTACATCTACTGGATGATAAATTATGATTGCTACCTCCTTTACCTTATCATTTCTAGAAATTTTTCTATTGTCTGTTTGCTAAATTTTGAATTAGGTAAGAATAAATGTATTATTCATCATTTGATTATATTTTTCAAATGTCTTGAGAGCAATCATATCTTTTATTTTTGAGGAAATTCATTAAATGAATCAAAGAATTTTTCCAAAAATGAATAATCTCTTCTCTTTATTAATCGAGGAACTAGAGGATAATGACAAAAGTTATTTTTATAGGATGGGATAGATTTAATATTTATTTTGTTCTCATTCTCATTTCCTTGAGGAAAATAATTTTTGTTACTATATTCTCTATTATTTACATTATAATAAGATGGCAAGACTTTTTCTTCACTACCTACTTCTGCTTATTCATAAGACAATATCAGAACAATTTGGAAAACCTCAAACAAATGTCAAGAGTAAATTAAGCATACAAAGAAAGCGGAGGCGATGGTAGAACCACTTTAACTATTCTCTTATCTTTAACTTAAGATTTAATCAAATTCGCTTATTGGTTTTATTGATAGACTTATACAATCCTAGTATGTATCCAAACCAATTTCTTCTTTTTCTTTTTTAGCTTAAATTATATTCAAAAAATACAATCTTTCATGTATACTTATATTATAATACATTTAGATTTAAAGACGAAAGGTAATAGAAGTATCTCAGCCGATTATATTTTCTATTTTACAAAAGTTGGTAAATGCAGGATTAAATGAAAAAAATATTCTAACAGCTTTCAATATATCTAAAACAGATCTATGTAATAACATGCCTTTTGATAACAGAACTTATCTTGAAGGTCTCTCAAAAGACCTAGATAAATATAAAACAGTAAGAGATACTTTGCAAGGTTTGAATACAAAAATATTATTAGAAAAATCTCATATAGACAAATTGGCATTAGATAAAACTAATTTAGAAGCTTTTCTTTTCACATTAATTATAACCATTTATTATTATTCTTTTCTTTTAAATAGACAAATACAGATACAAAAGAAACCCAGAATACTTTTAATTTATAATTTTAATTATCTACCTCTTCTCTTTATTGTAAAAATACCTAAACAGTTGATTAGATCAAAATTTAATATAGACAAAAACAATAATAATAAGAAAAAAGAGGAAAAAGGAAAAAGAAACAAAAAACTACACAGACAAAAATAAAAGAAATGAGAAAGAGAATAAAAGCTCTGCTACTTAGGGATAGTTTTTTTGTTGTTGGCTGTTGATTATTTTCTTTCTTATTTTGTTCTAATCTTATTTTTTTTCATATGTTTTGATTATCTTCGATATATGTCTAAATGACATATGGACTTCTTTTGATATATCTCGAATGGTTTTACCTTCTAAATGCATTTCTATAACTCTTTTCTCTTTTTCAAATTTGTTTAAAGGAATTTCAGATATTCCTACAGTACCCTTTTAAAAAAGAAGTACTTAAATGGTAACATTGCTATCTGATGTTATCAATTAATTTCCACTGTTATTATCTACATTTCATTATTCATGCAAAATACCTTGATAGGTTTAAATAAATTATTTATAATATTAAATAATCAATAAAACAAACTCTTTAACCATGTTTATATTATTAATAAATATTGGATAGAGAAGAAATTCTTAGAAGCTTATTTACTAAGGCCATAGAAGATACTGTAGAAACTTTACCTTATACAATTCAAGTATTTCAGGAACCATTATATGATTTAAAGAAAAGCGTAACTAATGATTCAGATTTTCTTTTAGGTGCATTCTTTGCACAAGTACTTTTGTTTTACTCTGTTTATTGCTCAAATAAAAAACTAAATCCAACGATTGAAGAATCACAACAATTTAATTATGAATTATTTTCCAAAGCAGAAGAATACAAGACAATGATTAAAGAATTAATGGTAATGGATAATACTTAAAGATAATAATCCGATTTTCCAAGGAAAGATAAAAGACATAATCTTTTATTTTTTTAATAAAATTTATAATTTTATCTTAATTGGTACTCATGTAAAAAATCTTTATTATTCATATTACCATAATATTAGACTCATTTTTACACCGATATCAATATTAATACTGACTCACCCATAATATCTAAATAACTCT
>DATFBJ010000069.1:0-5518 GCA_035253885.1 Nitrososphaeraceae archaeon | reverse complement strand
GAAAAATATAGCTAAATTCAATATTTTATTTCTAAATATTTGCAGTGGTAGAATAGCTGATATTATATGATATATAATTAAAAGTTTTTTTGTTAGAATATGAAACTGATAGATATATTATCATTATATAGTTATTCTAGTTGCTATTAATTATGTTCTATTTAGTATTGTAAACTTGTGTTTATTATTTTAGTAACGTATTTCAAACTCTTGCCATATATCTTCTATGGAAGATTAAAAAAAGGAAAGACAATAAATGTAATTTGAAACCCTTATTTCATTGTCTATGATTAGAGAATTCATAGCATTAGATGATTCTTTTTGTTATTTTCATCTTTTTTATATTTATTATGATAACTGTTTAATTTTTACAGCATATTTAATAATAATAAGCGATAATGTTAAAATATATTTATGAATGACAAAGGCAAAAATTCTCAAACATCAACTAAATCTAAGTTAATAGAAGACAATAACAAAGAATCAGTTGACAAAGATAAAGAAAAAGCTAATAAATCCTTTACAGATAAAATAGTAAATAAGATATCAAATATAGAAGGTATCAGCGGAATCGAAATTGCAGTAGATACATCATCAAATGTCAAGTTCATAACTTTTGGTTTAGTTGCTTTGATTGGTTTTATAGTACTAATTTATGCGATATTAGTAGCAGTAGTAGCAGATACAGTGATTCAATCAGCAAATTTATTTTTTGTAGTTGCTATAATAAGTATTTCTACCTTAGTTGAAATCATTGTATATCAAAATAGTTATTATAGAGTTAAGCATTCCTAAATTAATCTATTTTACTACAGCCTTTTTGTACAATTTTAGTTATCTATTAATATTATCTAATTTGTGTAATTATTATTTTTTGGTAGTACTCAACTGACTTCATAATGAGATTAATTAACTATTACTAATTCAATATCTCTAAATATAATTATATAAACTATACAATAAATATTTTATTTTTAATAGTTTATTCTATTTTCTTGAATATTTCAATAGAAATAATTTAACTGACTTTAGTAGTACTATACTAATATTTACAACTGTTTACAATATTACTAGTATGAAATTTATTTAACATAGCATTATGTAATTAATAGTGAAACTAATTTCTGTAAATGTTGGATTACCAATAAAAGTTAAATTTGGAAATGAAATTGTCACTACTGGAATTTTCAAAAATCCTATCTATAAAAGAATAAATTTAAAGAAATTAAACCTCGAAGGTGATAGACAAGCAGATCTGAGTGTGCATGGTGGCCCAGATAAAGCTGTTTATTCTTATCCATCTGAATATTATAGTTTTTGGAAAAAGGAATTTCCCGATATATCATTTAACTGGGGAATGTTCGGAGAAAATTTAACTACAGAGGATCTTTTTGAATCTAATGTAAATATTGGAGATACATTTCAAATAGGATCTTCACAAGTAGTTGCAACCCAACCACGTATGCCATGCTATAAACTAGGAGTCAAGTTTGGTAGAATGGATATAATAAAAAAATTTTTAGAGAGTGGAAAATCTGGAATTTACTTTAAAGTTGTCAAGGAAGGGGAAATAGGCATTGATGATCCAATTAGGCTAATTAAGAAAGACAATAATGACGTTACAATAAAACATTTAGTAGATCTTGTTACAAAAGATAAAGAGAATACAATACTTATGAAAAAGGCAGTTAAAGTTCAAGATCTTCCACAAGGTTGGAAAAATTATTTTCTTGAAAAACTATCAAAATTAAAGAAATAACAACCTATCTATAGTGAAGATAGTTGATTCAAACTAATTCTCCTAAAGTTTTAAGAGATAGTTTTAATAGACCAGCCAGAAAGTTAAGAATTTCTGTAACTGATAAATGCAATATGAAATGTATTTATTGCATGCCAAATGGTAACATTAAATGGATCGATAATAAAGAAATTCTTAATTTTAAGGAAATAATTAGAATAGTGTCTATTTTTACTCATTTAGGGATAACAAAAATTAGGCTTACTGGTGGAGAACCATTACTTAGACCATCATTAGAGAATTTAATTAAAGGTTTGATAAAGATACAAAATATCGAAACCATTAGTATGACTACTAATGGTTTTTTATTGGAGGAAAAGATAAATCAATTAAAATCAGCAGGATTGAATTCTCTAAATATCAGTCTGGATACTTTTATAGAAGAACGATTTAGAACTTTAAATGGCACTTCTAATTTAAATAAAGTTCTTAGAGGTATTCAAAAAGCAAGCGAGTTGGGATTAAAAATAAAAATTAATACTGTAATAATTCGAAATTGGAATGATGATGAAATAATTAACTTTGTCAAGTTTGCTAAAGATACTGGATTAATTGTACGTTTTATAGAATTCATGCCTCTTGATGGATCAGGTATTTGGAATCATAATCTAGTAGTGACTAAAAAGGAGATAATAAAAATAATAGAATCAAAATTTGGTAATGTTATTTCTTTAAATGAAAATAATTCTTGTCCTTCCGATCCAGCAACCATATATAATTTTGATGATGGAAAAGGAAAAATTGGATTTATCCCATCAATTACCGAGCCTTTTTGTTCAAATTGTGATAGGGTAAGACTGACTTCTGATGGAAGATTTCTTACTTGCCTTTTTGAAAAAGAAGGATATGATTTAAAGAAAATGATTCGAAATGCAAAGGCTACTGATCAAGAAATTATAGATTATATTGTAAATTGCTATAAAATGAAACCAGAAGGAATAGTAGAACTAATTAGACTTAATGAATTGAGACCAACCTTAAATCTTATGCATACAATAGGTGGTTAACCAACCAAAATGACCTCGTATGAAGATAGAATCTTAAATATAAAATTATTTGGAATTTTAAGAGAGAAATTGAAAAGTAATAATCTGATTATTCCTATTCATGATAATTCAATTTCATTGAAAGAACTTGAAAAATATCTTAAAGAATTATACCCTTCTCTCTATATGAATGAGATTAACTTTGTATTTGCTGTTAATAAAGTAATTTGTAATGAAAATGTCAATGTAACCTCATCTGATGAAATTGCTATAATACCTCCAATAAGTGGAGGATAAAAAAATAGTAGAGAGTAAAGTTATGATTTCAATAACAAGAGATGCAATCGATCAATTACAAATTTTAGATCAAATCAAAGATGATTCTTCTGGCGCAGTTGTTTTTTTTACAGGATCTGTTAGAAATTATAACTCCAAGGGAAAAGTTGAGGGTATTTTTTATGAAGCTTATGAAGAAATGGTTGAAGAAATATTAAAAAAAATTGAAAAGGAGATTTTTGAGAATTGGAATATTAAAAAATTTATTGCAATACATAGAATTGGATATCTTAAAGTTGGAGAAATAAGTGTTATAGTTGGAGTTTCATCAGAACATAGAAAAGAGGCATTTGAAGTGTGTAGTTATGGAATTGACAATATTAAAAAAAGATGCCCAATTTGGAAAAAGGAGAAAATGGAATCTGGGGATTCCGAATGGGTAGAAGGTGTTATGATAAGTGAATGAAACAGATACTTACTACAAAGGGATGTTTGATGTATCCAAAAAGGGAGACACATTAAGGATTGCCACTGCGCAAGCAATAATTAAAGTAAATCCTGAAAGTATAGATCTAATAAAAAATGGAAAAACACCGAAAGGAGATATTATTGAAGCTGCAAAGATTTCAGCTACACTTGGTGCAAAAAAAACATGGGAATTAATACCTTATTGTCATCCTATTCCCATAGATCATATCTCAACACAACTGTTGTTATACCACTCATCTATAGAAATTAAAGTTAGTGTTAAAAGTGTATGGAAAACAGGAGTAGAAATGGAAGCATTAACTGGTTGTAGTGTCGCTGCTCTTGCAATATATGATATGCTCAAACCAATAGATGAATATTTATCAATAGAATCAATAAAATTATTAGATAAAACTGGTGGTAAAAGAGATTTTATTGAAAGCCTTGATAAAAAAATTAATGTTGCTATATTTGTTATAAGTGACTCTACTTTTAATGGTACAAGAGTTGATAAATCCGGCAAAATTATCATCGATAGATTAAAAAATACTTATACTACTAATACTGAAATTGTCGGTTATGAAATATTACCTGATAATATAGACAAAATTAAGGCATCTCTTATCAAATATTCTGATGAAAAAAAAGTAGATCTAATAATAACTTCTGGAGGTACTGGTTTTAGCAAAAGAGATGTAACTCCGGAGGCTACTAAAATGATTATTGATAAAGAAGCAAACGGAATTTCTGAAACAATCCGATCATATGGTCAAAGGAGAACACCATTATCAATGCTTTCAAGGGGAATATCTGGAACAAGAGATAAAACTTTAATTGTAAATCTACCTGGAAGTACTAAAGCAGTATCAGAATCATTAGATCTTCTTTTGCCTAGCATATTTCATGTATTTAATATGTTGGAAGGAAAAGGTCATTAATAATATTTAATATTAGTACTTGCTCCTATCTTTTTTGCAATAAGTTTTTTTATTCTTCGGTAGGATTTGCTGAGGGAGGAGTAGTATTAGTTATATTGTTGTTCTAGTTCTTATTGGAGTCAATTTGTATATATTCCATCAGTCTCTCTAACGTTAAACATCATTGTATCTTCAGCAGCCTTTTTTAAATATCTAAGAGCAGGTCATCTTTCGCTAAGATAGTCCATTCCTCTGTTAATTTCAGTCCCTTTTTGCATTTGTATGTGGGTGAATAATCTTACGTTTATTGGTAAAATATTTGTAATTAATAAAATCCATAACCATCTTAACATCAGGAAGAAAAGCAGGCTATGGCTGAGCCATTTGTCTATATTGAGACAGTTAGTTGGCTATCATATTATCATTATGCCTTTAAAACTATTAAAAAATTTATTTGATTAATTAGTAATCTAATGATATAAACTATATCTTCATTATTCAGATTATATTTTAAATTGCTATCAAAATAGATTTACTTATACATAACATAGGATAAAGAATATTTTTGTATGTTTATCAATATAACTAATACTCATTCAAAAACTATAATTTTATCTGCAATTTTTTTGCCGATTATCTTTTTTATATTGTTTTCATTTAACATAAAGGAATTAAATGCTACTACTACAATTAATAAAGATGTATCAATAATATATGCAGGTTCTCTAATCAACATCTTTGAAAATGAGATTAAATCAGTATTTCAGAATTTAACAGGATATAATTTTATAGGAGAAGGAAAAGGTTCTGTACAGATTTCTAATATGATTTTGGATGGATTCAGAAAGCCAGATGTATTTGTAAGTGCTGATACAACTCCTATAGAAAGATTGATGAACCATAGTCCTCCATTAGCCAATTGGTTTATCAAATTTGCATCTGCTGAACTTGTAATTGCATATAATCCACAAAGTCCATTTGCTTCAGATCTATTGAAGGCTAGCAATGGTGAGATACCATGGTATAAAGTTCTTGAGAAAGAAGGACTCAAATTTGGAAGAACTGATCCTGAA
>DATFBJ010000068.1:0-8783 GCA_035253885.1 Nitrososphaeraceae archaeon | reverse complement strand
ACAATAGCAGCTAGTAATCTTCCACAGACAGCAACTAGTAATCTTCCACAGACAGCAACTAGTAATCTTCCACAGACAGCAACTAGTAATCTTCCACAGACAGCAACTAGTAACCTTTCAACAATAGCAGCTAATAGATCTGTCGATGATAGTAATATTAATAACAATGCAAAGCTAAAATCCCTATTCAGAGAACCAACCTTGAATGTTTTATTAGAAGTGCTAAATATTCATGGTGGAAATAAAAAACTATCAGATTTTATAATAACAGTCGAAGGAGAGAATGCAGAACCTAGTTCATTTACAGGTAGTAATAGCTTCCAAACAGTATCTATAAACCCAGGCAACTACGACGTTCAGATTAAAAATACATTTGGTTATGAAATAAATAGAGTTTCTGGATGTACAGGAGTAATAGAAAGAACAGACAAAACATGTATAATAGAATTAATTGATACTCCTAAACTTTCAAATAATACTGAAATAAATTTTACTTCTAATAATATAACACAATAAGTAGAAAATCAAAATTAATTTTATCTTTTGTTTCTTTTTTAAGCAACTAAATAAATTATTTTGTAGTCTTGTTATATCTTTTACAAATTATTCTATTAGAAAAAGATTTTATATTTTTATAGTAATATTATGTATAAATTTCATACAGAGTGTATTAATACTAAAAAAATATATGATCCGTCGAGGTAAAATATGAAAATGGCATTAAGGTTTTTGATATTATATAGTTTAATTTTATTGATATTTGTAAATAGCAGTAGTCAATTCTTAAACTTAGTTTATGCACAATCAAATAATGTTTCCGATGCAACAAATATTGATAAAGAAGTAAATAATATTTTAAATAAAATAGGAAGAGGAAATATAATAGATAGTACTATTGATTCATTAATGCAGGGCATGGGTTCATCACTTCAACCAAACTCTTCTCCAAATCCATCACTTCAACCAAACTCTTCTCCAAATTCATCACTATTACCTAATAAGTCAAGTGATATTAATAATGAAATTATGTCTATTTTAAAGGATCAAGGTTCTAGTAATTCTCCGGCTACTACCATTAGCCAATCAAACAATCAAGATATGAAATATTTTGCTAAAATTGTTGATAAAAATAGTAATAATGAAAATATCATTTCTAGTAATTCTTTAACAGAATTTAATAATAATTTATTAAAATTTTGTCTGGAATCTGGAATCGATTATTATTCTTGTAGTTCTATAATTCAAGATTCATTACAAACAGCTCAATTTACTAGCTCTTACATGGGACCAGCAAAAGTAAATACTGATCTTATTGGATATACATTGGAATTAAAAATAAGATAGTTCTTTTTATAAAATAAAAGAAATTTATTTTAATATTTCACATAGCAATAAGCTTTACATGTTCTAATTTTTTATTAATTTGAAATTTTTTAGTCATACTCTTTATTAATTCTGCATCTCCTTTTAATAAAAATAATTCTATGCATCTATCTTTGTCTATTTTGCTGTGAATATGAGTAGTCACAATTTCCTCAAAATCATGTCTCATATTTGTAACTTGATCATCGTCTCTTTCTTGATGAATAATTAATAATAAAGCAGCTAATGTTCCCTGTAGTGTATCTCTTTCTTTTTGTTCTGCTATTATATTTCTTAATCCTGCTCTAACAATTTCTGATCTTCCAGAAAATCCAAGATTCTTTTGTAATTTATCAATATCATTAATAATATCTTCATTTAGTGAAATACTTACTATAGGCAATAGCGACTTAATGATGTTAGAGATATAAAATTTTATGGTTAAACTGGTTTGATATATTAAAAAACAATATTATTCTTTTATATTGTTAGATATAAATTATGTTATTTTTATCCAATTAATTTAATCAAATTCCTTATAGACTTATAATTTCCTATTTCATTAAGTGAATGTGCATCACTCCCTAAATGAAATTTTACTCCATTTTTGATAAATACTTTTATCCAATTTTCTGGAGGTCTTCTATATTTTGCATTGACTTCAATTGTTTTTTCATTTTTATTAATAAGGTTTGCAAATTCTTCTATTTCTTTTGTATCTATCTGAAATGAGAATTCTGGAGCTAAATGGCCTATCACATTTATGTATTTATTTTCAATTGCTTTCTTTAACGCATTTGTCCAAATAATTTTATCATAAAATCTGGTATGAAAACTTGCAATAATAAAATAATCTCTAGCAATATCGTCTCTACAATCAATCTTCCCATTACTCATTATCTTTGCTTCAAATCCTGTTACTACTTTAACTTTTGTTTTTCCTTTATATTCTGAAATTTCATTTAAATATTCCGGAATCCACTCAGAGGTTTTTCTTACATGTTCAGTTAAAGCAATTAGCTCTAATCCCTTTCGTTCTGCTTCTTTTATTATATTTTCAATTGTAAGGTTGGGTGCTGAATGATCGTTATAGTTAGTATGAATATGATAGTCTTCTTTTAAATTCATAAATTCTATAAATATGCAGTCTATAATAATATATATAATCTCTTTCAATTAATAAAAAATATTGACAGTTTTATTCAATTCAAAAATTATTCATATTATGATAGATTTAGATATTAGATAAATCAATTATTATTTCAATACAGAAAAGTGTAAATTATAATTATTGTTTCATTATCAACTATTATTGATGGATAAATTCAATGTACTCGTTCCTGGGGCGGGAGGACCTGCTGGAATTAATACTATCAAATCCTTAAGGCTTGTTTCATTCAAAGGAAAGATTATTTCAACTGATTCAAATTACTTGTCTGCTGGTTTTTTTCTTAGCGATTTATATTATGTTATACCTCGATATGATAATAAGTTTTTTATTGATAGTTTATTAAGAATAATTAAGGAACAAAATATTAAAGTTCTAATGCCTTCATCTGGATTTGATATTTATGGCTATAGTGATAATTATAATTTAATAAGAGATTATGGAGCAATACCAATAGTTAGTAGAAGAAAGGTTTTGGAAATTTGTAGAGATAAATTATTATCGTATCAATTTTTATCAAAAAAATTTCCTTTTGCTTTTACTACTGAATATCCTGAAAAAATTAATACATTTCCTATTATTGCTAAACCACGTTTTGGTAAAGGAAGTAGTAATATAATACTGATAGAAAACGAATTAGAACTTGAATTTATAATGAGAAAATTTGGAAATATGATTTTCCAAGAATATCTTCCAGGAACAGAGTATACCGTTGATGTACTTTCTGATCTTACGGAAAAACCCATAATGGCTATTCCCCGAATAAGAATAGATACCAAAGCTGGGATATCAGTAAAAGGAAAAATAGTACGAAATTCAATGATAGAAAATCTTTGCAAAAATACTGCAGAGATGTTAGGAATTAGAGGACCATCATGTATTCAATTAAAAGAATCTAACAATGGAGAACTAAAAATTATTGAAATTAATCCTAGGTTTGGGGGAGGAACAATTTTTACTACACTTGCTGGTGCAAATTTTCCTGCAATGCTATTAGAATTGGTCAGTAATAACAATAATTTAGTCATTCCAGAGGTAACTGAAATTACCGTTCTGCGGTATTTTGAAGAAATTGTACTTAGATGATTATTTTCCCTGATAATAGCAAAAGATTATTGGAATTTTTACAATTATCTAAATCTATAATTGTTAAACTGTTTATATTGGTAATATTTATCTCCAGGTTTTATTTTTTATTGTTATAGCGGCATAAATAATTAGCCATGTAAAAATAAACATTGATATAACATTCATTAATGGTCTATAAAACCATCGTGGATAACCTGGTTTTCGTAGTCTTACATCAATTCCATACATCAATCCAGTAAACATTGCTCCTCCTAAATAAAAAATAGCACTGAATATATCTCCTGTTAAGGGTAATATAATGAGAGACTTTATGATAATATATGGTCTGAATAGCCTTAAAGCGATTGTTAAATAATAAATAATTGCAACAGTTAAAGGTCTTTGCCAATAAATTAACCCCGTTGCAAAAATACTTCTTATAAAGCTTTTTCTCCATCGTATTTGTTGTTTAATTAAACTTCTTAATGTTCGTGGTACCCCAATTTCTACATTCACACTTGGGCTATATTTTAACTTCCATTTGCGAGATTTTATTTTTCTTTCATTTTCATTTATATATTTTTTATCGAATTCTTTATTATTTTCTATTGTTTCTCCAAGAATAAATGCAGTTAACCTTCTATCTGTTGCAAACTTAAATTCTATACCAAGAAATTTATCATTTGCCCATTCATGTATATGACCTTGAATAGCTTCTCTTCTAAATGCCGATAAAGAACCTGAACAACATGTTAAAGAAGAAAATGAACTTTCCATTCCTTTAATAATCCTATATTGTCCATCGAACCAGACATCCTGAATTTTTTCTAACAGGTTTCCATTGTCTGCATTTCGAACTTTTCCATGTCCTGTAATTGCTCCAATTTCTTTATCAGAAAGAAATATGTTTTTAATATTTTCAACAGCGTCATTAGCCATATTACAATCACTATCCATAAAAACATAAAATTCTCCATTAGCAATTTCTGTAGCTTTTTCAATTGCATGTTTCTTTCCCAGATTCATAGGAAGATGTAATACTCTTAACACATTTGGATATTCTTTTTTTAATTGTTCTAATATAGTAAGTGTTTTATCAGTACTACCGTCATTAATAACAATTATCTCTTTATTTTTATAAGATGAATTTATAGCAGATTGAACACAACTTTCAATATTCTCTTCTTCATTTTTAACCGGGATAATTATAGAAATTAATGGATTTATATCAATGAATTTCTTTTTGATTTTCAGTATGGGATCTTTGAATTTCAGGTAAGAGAATAAAAAAATATTAAAAAGAACTGCCGTAGTGAGAAAGCTATAGAATCCTATTGTAAAGTCAATTATAAATAACATAAAATAAGCTTTTATTACTAGTATTATAGCTATTGTAAATAATATACAATATCTAATAAACCATCTTTTTCTATTCATTTCATAAAATATGGATGATTCCTTTTGTATGATCATAATTCTATCATTCTTTTGATTTACAAGACAAAGACATAGCCTGTTACATACTGGCTTAAATAAATATTAAAGAGATAGTAGATTATTTTTTGTACTTTTATCATAAAAAATTTATATAAAATTATCTCTTGACTAGCTCAAATTGTCACTCTTTTTGAAGATGTCATTGATATTTTTTAATAATAAAAACACAAATACTTAATAATCCTTATTATATTATAAGAATATTATTGATAGCAATTCACTATACACAATCTGAATTTCATTCTGCTAATAAAAACATTTTATATTTGAGGAGGAAGGTAGAATGCCATTAGTTTCTGTTCAATCGATTTCATATAAGTATAATTCAGAAGTGGTTTTAGAAAATGTCTCCTTTAATGTAGAAGAAGGTGACTTTCTAGGAATTATAGGACCTAATGGATCAGGTAAGACTACGTTATTTCAATGTATTTTAGGCTTACTTGATACATATTCTGGGAGAATAACCGTTTTAAATAAAGATGTAAAAAAAAATAAGAAAATATTTACAAAGATAGGTTATATTCCACAAAAAAAATCTATCGATCAAAAGTTTCCATTGACAGTGGAAGAACTTGTATCTCTATCTCTTACTAGAAAGACTTCTATGAATGTAGTATATGAAATTTTAAAACAAGTTGGATTATCTAATATGAAAAATAAATTAATTGGTCAGTTGTCTGGTGGTCAACAACAACGTGTTTTAATAGCAAAAGCACTAGTAAATAATCCAATTATCCTTATGCTTGATGAACCTACAAATGAGTTGGATCAGAAAAGTCAGGATGATTTCTATTTTCTTTTAAAGGAGCTTAATGAAAAAAATAAGATCACAATAATGTGGACATCACATGACATGAATGCAGTTTATAAATATGCTAACAAAGTATCATGTATTAATAAAAAGATGTTCTTTCATGGTGATAAAGAAGAGTTTTTCTCTAATGAAGATCATTTAAAGAATTATTCTGAATCACCAATGCAAATTCATATGCATACACATAATATATAACAAAAGTTTAAACTCAAATTATTTGTATACATGTTTGAGCTAGATTTTTTGTCATATGGTTTTATTCAGCGTGCATTATTTTCAGGGTTAATTGTTGCTATAACCTGTTCAGTCATTGGAATATTTCTTGTTCTTAAAAGACAATCCTTATTTGGTGATGCTATTTCTCACATGTCATTTGGAGGAATTGCAATAGGATCATTTTTAAATATATATCCAATTTGGATTGCAATGGGATTTTCGATAGCCGCTGCCTTGGCAATAGCAAAGATAAGACAATCTACAAAACTTCCTTCAGATTCTATGGTGGCAATAATGCTTTCTTTGGGTTTGGGAATAGGAGTCACTCTAGTTAGTTTATCTAATGGATTTTCTATGGATTTGTTTAGTTTTCTTTTTGGAAGCATATTATTAGTAAATTATGAAGATATATTGCATATAGTATTTGTAGGAATTATAGTTGTGTCCATAATAATGGTATATTATAAGAAATTTGTATATATTGCATTTGATGAAGATCAAGCTAAAATTAGTGGTATTCATGTAGAGAAACTTAATTATTTATTTACTGTCTTAGTAGCCATAACAATAATTGTTTCTATGAAATTGGTCGGAATATTGTTAATTTCATCCTTAATAGTTATTCCAAATATAACAGCTTTATTATTTAACAAGGGTTTTAAAAAGACACTTTTATTTTCTATAATCTTGTCTACTTCCTCTGTATTTGGTGGCATTATTCTATCCTATTATTATAATATAGCACCCAGCGGAGTAATAGTATTGTTATCTACAAGTGGTTTTATTATTGCCTTTCTAGCAAGAAATTTATATTCTAAATCATAATATTAATCCAATCAGATTGTTATTTAATGATAGCTTGTTGAAAGTTGAGAAAAATTAAATAAAAAAGTATATTGTATTAGATCATTTCATTAATTATTTGTTCAAATAATTCGTATGGTTGTGCTCCTTGAACTGCCACAGGTGTTGTTCCATTATAAAAGATAAATGTTGGAGTACTCGTTAATCCAATATTTTTTCCTAATGAATCATTTTCGTTCACTATCGTATTGTATTGATCAGATTCAACACAGTCAGAAAATCTCATAAGATCTGGCACTCTAATATTATTTGCAAATTGCTTTAGATTATCTTTTGTTACCCAACCAGTATTTTCGCCTTGTGAATTTTTATATAATTCGTCATTATATTCCCAATACTTTCCTTGTTCTGCAGCACAATAGGATGCAGCTGCAGCAAGAGTAGAAGCTTTATCGTTTGGACGATCATTTACAATGAGATCTTTAAATAGAAATTTGACTTTTCCAGTCTCTACAAAATTTTGTATTAGGGAATCTTTAGTTTCCTTATGAAATTTAGCACAGAATGGACATTGGTAATCAGCAAATTCAACTATTGTTATTTTTGCTTGTTCGTCTCCTAGTGCAGAAGCATTAACAGAGACTGGAGTAAATAATTTTTTAAAAATCGTCTCAGGATCTGCAGCAGGATCTTGATTGATATTATTACTTTTAGGAGCAAAATTTAGGAAACCAGCTATAGTACCAACAAACATAACTGCCATTAAGGAAATGGCAGCAATTACAATTTTCTTCCTCATTTGTTAAATATTGTTATTTACAAACTTATTAATCATATGGAACTTCATTTTTAACTTGTGAGAACAATTAAATTATTCTAACATGTATCAAATATTATGGAATCTAGCGTTTTAGGTAGTGTAACTTATGAATGTATGAGATGTGGAACTAATGTGACTATCGAAGAATTATCTGGATTGCCTGAAATAAAATGTATATGTGGATTCAGAGTTTTTAGGAAAGCAAGACAACCAGTTGTGAAACAGATAAAGGCAATTTAATAAAATTTTTAAAGATATTCTTACTAACTTTAGTAAATAAAACAATTATTTATTTATAACTTTATTGTATTGATATAGGTAATGAAAATTATTTGTCCTGACTGTAAAAAAAATGCTGATCTTGCAGATGATTTCTCATCTGTGCGATGCAGCTATTGTTCCTTGGATATGACTTATGGTGAATACGTGAAATATATTGCATATAAAGATACAAGATATAGTGATATATTGAGTGATTATAAAAGCAATAGATAACAATTAATCTTAAAATTTTTTTCTCAGATTTAAAAAGTCATAGTTATTAATTTTTTTCTTATATTTTAATTTGTATAGTCTATTGATAATGTTTTCAGGAGTTTCTTTACATAATCCCTATCAATCAAAAATAGAATAATTCAAAAATATTATCATTTTTATTATTCTTCTTTATTTTATTATTATAGTAATGAGCACTAGTGAAAAAAAGATAAGTGAGTTAAGACCTGGAATGAGAGGAGTAAATGTAAAAGTTAGAATAGACAGTATCTCTGAACCGAGGACTGTAAATTTAAGAACTGGAGGTCAAGCCAAGGTTGCCGATGCACAGGTTTCAGATGAAACTGGTGTCATCAAATTGTCTCTATGGGATGATCAAATTAATATGATTGAGGAAGGTGATATGGTATTAGTTGAAAATGGATATACACACGCATATCGTGGAGAAAATAACCTTAATATTGGGAAATATGGAAAATTACAAAAAATGTAATACATCATCAAAATACCACCTTGATTTTATTATTTAATCTGTTAAG
>DATFBJ010000067.1:0-2906 GCA_035253885.1 Nitrososphaeraceae archaeon | reverse complement strand
GAGTATGATGATGAGGATGAATATAGCGAAGAGGTTGATTGAATTGATTGAGTTGGTAATGATGTTATTGTTGTAGTTGTCGAAAAGGAGGTCCCATCAAACTTTATTTTTTCAGAAAAATTAGGAATAAGAGATTATTTATCCTTTTTTAGATGATTTGAATCTTTATTGTCATATCTATCAATTATTAAAGAAGAAAAAGAGTACGACAAAAATTTGAGTACTTATTGTCCGAATGTAATAGGTAGTTAGTTTTGCTGCGGATATTATAACTGATTGCTAGGATCAGGATCAATTAAATAAGAAAGTACTTCCTATAAAAAATAGGCTATAATAACAATAACCTTATTAATTTGTAATCCTTAAAATTGATATGAAGGAAATAAGTCTTTATATAAGACCAGAAGACCTTTCTAAGGTAGTTGGTATCCTTCGCAAACATAATGTTGGCGGCATTACATTTTTTGAAACAAATGGTTCTGGTAGAACAAAACATGCGGCAGTTCCAGAAAGAGTTCGTATGTATATGACAGGGAAAATGGTCAGTCCGGAATTTGTAAAAGGAACTAAAGTAGAAGTGATTGTACCTGATTCTTCAGCAGATCAAATTGTTGAAGACATATTAGACAATTTAGGCCAAAATACAGCGGCGCATGGCATGATCTTTGTCAAGGATGTCTCTGGTGCATATGAAATAGGAACTAAACTAAAAGGAGAAAGTGTATTAACTCCTAAATAAATTATTGTTATAATTATATTATTCTATAGATTAAACTTTGCTGTATTAATTTAAGTTAAATTACCACTTCTTCTTGTAACTAATTAACAAAATAATTGTCCTTAGTAGATATTGTATAATTATACATGATACAAAGAATTATATTCAATTTTATACATGAAATAGGTTACATTCATTGTCTCCTTTTGTATGTATAGATAGTAATCATCAAAAGATTCAATTCTATCCTTAAAATACTGATTGACTCTTTCCATCAAGCTTTTCTCTAATGATGAATGTAGACAATGTTTCAATCCAATTATGCTGCATGCTTCATCATATACCATGTACCTCCATCAGTGTAAACTGTATGTTTTCCATATTTTGGTACCAGCGATCTCAATGAATTTCTCAGCAACAAGCATATTTCTTTCTTCTGAGATATATATAGCTTCCAAGCACTGAAGATTGAATTGGTTCAATAGAGAACCATAACCAACAAAAGTGTTGACTACCAATCTGAATAACTATTTCATCTATTATAAAAGCCGAGACTCTTTTCCTTTTGCTATAAATATGACATAATGAACCAAATCTTTGAATCCAATTCCAAATAGCAATGTGACTTCGTTTCTCACCATCAAATATATCCAATACTTTAGAAGTATTCCTTAAACTTAAACCAAGAAAGTACAAATACAAAGAATACATAACTACAATAGTGGATTTTCTGTTTCTGACAAATTTCAATAACATACAAGTTAGAATTAATTGATTAAAATATAATGTACAATTATCTTTCTTTTTTTGTATTGACAAATAAGAACATTGTAATTCTATAGATAAACTTTCTATATTTAGACTAATCATTCCCTTTTTTTTATGTATCTTTATAAATTATTTAGTGTATGGATACAGTTGAATGGACGGAATAGTAATAGTAGCAATAGCACAGGAAGAAGGAGTAGGAAGAACAGGAACAGAAGAGCAATATACTCTGGTTTCTGAAGTAACAGAATCTTTACTTGTTCCCTATATAAATTATTTAACATTTGGTATAGATATAGCAGCAGGATTAATAATTGGATTATCGGCTATTTTTGCTTTAATTTCATTTTTTAAAATATTACTAAAGCCTATAAAAGAACAAACCCAGTATAAAGAAACAATAAGACTCAATTTGACTAGAGGTATGCTGCTAGCATTAGACTTTGAAATAGGAAGTGATATTCTAAAAACAATTCTGATACCATCAGTTAGAGAACTTACAATATTAGCCGTGATTGTAGGGATAAGAATAGTATTGAGTTGGTCACTTTCAAAGGAAATAGAAAGACATTCAACAGTTATAGAAGAAAATCAACAGATGGAAAATACTACTAGTACTAAACAAAATACATGATTTCAAATATGAAAGTTATTACCAAACCTTATTGTAATTAATAATGACTATAATTACATTTATCACTTCTTATCCATTTTTTTAGTTTTGTCATTACTTTTATCCTACATCAATATAGAAGATATTATTTTTACAATTACTTTAGTAATTGATATTATTGCTGTATCAGTAATTGCTGTATCAGTTATTCAGACAATATATTATCTCTCATTATACAATTTTAAATCTATACTATCATCAGCAAAAACAACATCAATTTCAAATTCAAATATTATTCAAAGAAATTTTATAACAGGACTGATGTTAGCATTGGAATTTGAAGCAGCGAATACAATATTAAAAATGGGTGTATATACATCTCTTGTGATAGATAAATCATCATCATCAACTATATCAGACATTTTTATAACTAATTTTATTATTTTTGTAATAGTGATTTCCATTAGAATTGCAATCAAACAATCTCTTAGAAGATTTCATTAAAGAAATAGCATCGAAGGATGTACTCAAACATATTAAAAAATTAGGTTCATTAGGATTAATTAGGAGAAAAGTGATGAAAAAGCCTACAATAAATTCTAGAATTTATTATACACTCTCACCATTAGGTATATTTTATGTAATTAGTAAATCAGATTTAATTTCTAGTGAATTAAATTTCTCTATTAGTATTAAGTTACTAATAAACAATCATCCAAACAATCACTTTTCGGATATTTTCTCTATCCTAGGAAGAGGATGGGATCAAGCTTTAATACTCTTACAGCTATTTGGCTAATTCTTGAT
>DATFBJ010000066.1:0-5702 GCA_035253885.1 Nitrososphaeraceae archaeon | reverse complement strand
TAATTACTAAATAATTTATTGAATATATATTTAACTAGCAGAACTGAATCACAAACTTGCTACAGTAGCGGCAGCAGCCATAGCCTAATCGTGATATCTCCTACTAGGCAGTTGTTGTATCCCTATTATTAGGCTATGGCTTTCAAATTATCTTTAAATTTTTAAGTATTTTATTACATAACTGTTATACCTGTTTGCTCGACAGATAAGTAGAGGGTTATGGCTTTTTAATGTGTATATAGTGAAGATAGAAATCTATATAGAAACCATACGCAGTCGTTATAAATCTTATAATACATATGTATACTACAATGAATAATAATTTAACAATAGTTGATAGTAATAAATCAATAATAACTTCAAAAATATATACTTATCATAATCTTCATAATTTACAAAATTTAGCAAAATGGAAAGATCAAAGATTAGAATGTATAGAGATTCCAAAAGGATTGATTGAAGTTTTACAGACCAATGGTTTTACAATTGAAAAAATATTAGATAGTTGTCCTGCCGACATTGCCGAAAAACTAGGAATAGACTTCTTTGTAGGAGAAATAATATTTAATGAAACAAAGAAAGCAATTAGCAAAATAAATCCTGATTTGTTATTAATTAATAAATAAAAAAATTTACTGATTTAATAATTTCAATTAGAAGATATTGAATTACAGGTATAAAATATAATATATAAACTAAAAAAATTTTAAATATTTTGATAGCGTATTATATACAAATACCAATACTTCCTAACAAATGTGAATAACATACCATAGCCTTCTAAATTGCTCCTATTCTGGTTGAGGGCTATGGCTTTCTAAATATTATTTTGTTACTGTAATTTACTATGAATAATGCAAAATAAATAAAGTTAATTTACTATCTTTTATTAAATGTTATGGCGAATTAATGGAATTTGTATTAGTCTATTATCTAATGAAATGTTCTTTATTTATGGTAAAAAATATCATATCCCAATTATTAAAAAAATATTTCTACTGAAATTATAATTAAAGATATAATAAACAAAAATTATCTTTATATTAACTCTTGTTATTATTATATTATTATTATATTCTTTCTATATACAAATTATTTTTTTTCTTACATCTTGGACATCGAATAGTTTTAGATACATCTTTTAAAATAGTTGCAAACCACCAGCAAGATTCACATAATACAAATCTGCAATTATTTTTATCATAATAGTATTTATTTATGGTAATAATTTTATTTGTAAACATATATGACCCTATCATCATCAGTGCAGAATATAAGTTTCTGTTAACTTTGTTAATTTATCTCACATTTGTGAAAAGGTAAATTTTATCTAATAAAAAATAATATACACTAATCATCAATTTCTGAATGTGAGATAACTAAAAAAATTAAAATTTATAGATTAAAGTTAAATAATATTATTAATTTATTCATTTAATAATTGTGACAGGAGATAAAGATTAATAAAGATTGCAAAGAGATAGAGTTTATCTTATAATTGATATTTTAACAAAATTAATTGAGTATGGAGAAGTTAATCAATCGTCTTTATTATTATATTGTAGACTAAACTTGACTAAGCATAAAGAAATATTTGACGAATTAGAGGGAAATAATTTTATAGTAAAGAAGCATTCAAATATTGGAAAAAGACTTATAATTTCCTATTCGATTACTTCTGAAGGAATAGAATTTTATAAGAAAATTTTAGAACCTTATGAAAGATTCTTTCCACGAAAATAGTTTTATTATATATAATTCTAAAAAAATAGATTATTGTAATATAATAGATAAATAATTATTTTTCTTTGTTATTATTATCATCTTTATCGATATCAAATTTAAATTTATTAGAAATATATTGTTCAACATTATCTTTTTCTTTCTTGTACGATTCATATTTTTTATGCCATGAGCCTATTTGCTTATATTGAAGGATTCCAGTAACAAAAAGTATAGAAGATATTATTATTACGGCAGATAATAAAATAACTAATCCAAATCCAAATTCACTTTCTGCTTCCAATACTCTAAAGAATGATTGATGAGTAAAAAGATATAGTGTTAATGAAATAGCAATTGGAGCAAGAATAATTGATGAAATGGAAACTCCTAGAAGGAACTTTCTAATATTGTGTATTTGTTCAATAAAACTATCTAAAAGATAGAGTATATTATTTCTTTCAACATTCATAATTGTATTATTATTATTATTGTTAATATTCAATATTTATATTTCCTCTCTTTTATCTTGTATGATTATTAACCGCTACTATTATTTTACCATTCATTTCAGGATGAATACTACAATAATAATTGAAAGTTCCTGTCTTATTTGCGGTAAATGTAACTATTTGAGTCTGGAAGTATCCTAAATCTTTTGTATGAATACCAAATTCATCTATATTTAAATTATGTTGAGAATGTTTTTCTGAATCTTCATTAATAAGATGAATTGATAATGAATTGCCTTGATTTAATGTAATTGTTGGATTATACCCAAATCTACTATTACTACCACCTGCTCCACTATTTAACATCTTTGCAGTTCCAGTTGATTGACTAGTATATACATTTCCTTCTTTTGGCAAATAAGTTGCTTTCATAAAGAAATTTCTAGGAGGAGATAGAAGAAAATTTCCATTAAAAGATTTTAAAGAATTGATACCACCATAAATAATTAAACCAATAAAAGTAAATAAAATTCCAATAACTATAATTTTTTTTGAAGTTATTCTATTCTTATTATTATTGTTATTATTATTATTTTTCTTTTGATTAATGAGTTTATTTCTTTTCCCCATAGAAAAACTGAAGAAATTAGATATTTAAAGAATAGTTAACTAAGTTAATTAAATTTAATATCACTCAATGCTTTTTACCAATATAACTATAGATAAAATATTTGTTGTTGATGGTTGCTTGATAATTTTTTATTATAAATAATAAATTCATTTAGTCATTAAATTAAATGAATTGAATTGTATAAATAATTAATCAAAAAATCAGTTATATATTTATTGTAATAATCATTTTGCAATTTGTTTTTTTGATGCTCTATTGATTTAACCAAGTTAACTGTCACTTTTATATAAGTAAGATATATATATAACATGCTGAAAGCATATCTTTTAATTGTTTCTAATTTAGAAAATAAATATAAGATTGCTAATTATTTTGCAAAATTGGACAATGTAGTAAATGTAGATATAATCTGTGGACCATATGACATTGTTGTAGAAATAATATTTGAAACAATTAGTGAGTTAAAAGAAAGAATGGAAAAAAATATCACAAATATTGATAATTCAATGTCAACTTTGACTTTAATTCGATCGGACGATATTTAAAATATTAATCATTGAAAATATAAGTTAAATTATATTTTAATGCTATTGTCATCAATGGAAGGATATTAATAATTTAGAATTAATGAAAATACCATTCTCTCATGAGAGAAAGAAGGATATAGATATAGTAAGCTACTTTATATAAGTTTTTGATGTAAAGATATCAATAGCATCACACTATCTCTCATCATTGGCTTTTAGCAATAACTATAAAAAGCTGGCTTTATTATAAAGAAAAGAAAAAAATTTTAAAAAATAATAATTAATGAAGAGATTTAGAAAATTTAATAAAAAATGTATCTGTCTTGATGTCATCAGATATTTCTGAAATTTTTGGACTAATATCGATCTTATATTTTAAATTTAAAAGATAGGAACTTAACAATATTGTCAATATAACTAATGATTTGCTTTTGTCTTTTGAATATATACTTAAAAGATTTTTATTTTTATCATATCGTAATTCTCCAGTATAGTTCATCTTTAGAGATAAATCTACTATTTGAAAAAGTTCTTCAATAGTGAAATCATTTAGATTAATTCCATATTTTTCCAAAGAATTTATAAATGAAACATAATTTTTGCTGGAATAAATATTAGGGGTATATTCACAAGTCAGTTCTTCATCATCATCATTTTTATCTGTTTTAATGCTAGTCATATTATTGGTATTTTCCGTACTATTATTATGATAAGTAAGTGGAGAAGGAGTAGGAGAAAGAGAAACCAAGTCATTAGACTCATTACTATCAATTTCTAATAAAGACAAATTTGAAAGATAAATAGAATACAAATATTGAGAAGTGGAGAAACAGGAAAGGTCTTCAATAAATTTAATAATTTGAACTGCTTTTAATTGTTTTAATGATTCATCAGTTTTATTCAAATTTTTGATCGCAATTGCTTTTTTCCATTCTTCTTCAAAAATTTTCAGATATGAGAATCCCAATATATCAATAGATGTAAATAATGCAGCTTTACCATTTCCACCATCGATATTTATTATATTACTGGAGTCTAGTATAATAATATTTGAAAAAATATTTCCAACTTTAATCATAATTTCATTTGGTAAAAATGATAAATAATCACTTCCAATACATTGATTTGAAATTAAAAATTGGATCTTTACACCCTTAGTAATAGCTTTAATTACAGATGATTTGCATTCAGATAATAATCTCAATCCCCAAACATCAAGAATTGCAGTAATACTGGTTCGAGAATTCTCAACTAACATAGATAATTTTTGAAGAGTAGATTTAGGATCTAATATGAAATATCTTTTTTCTTCTAAACCTTTTAAAGAATTACTTTCATCATTAATCTTTTGTAATTTTTCAACAACTCGTTTCATATTTCTTAGTTTCTGTTCTTGTATTATTACAATTTCTTCAAAAGCTTCAGTTGGATTTATTGCACTACATATTAGAGGTTTTTGTTGGGAAATAACCGATAATCCCTTTTTCTCTAATCTTTTTAAGGTTAGATAAATTTTTGTTCTTGGTAGATGAGAATAATATGCTATTTCACTAGCAGATAGCGAACCTTTACCTATCATGGTTAAATAAGCACGAGCTTCATATTGTGATAGACCAAATTCCTCTAAATTGCCAATGAGATCATTATTTTCATTTTCAATATTAATATTATTGACACATCTGCTGGCAGTATTATTATTATTATTATCATTAAGACTACTGTCATGAGTTGAAAAATATTGTTTTGGCGCTCCGATCTCTTTTTTATTATTGTTTTTTATATTACTAATGTTTATATCCTGAAAGGAATAGTTATTATCATCATGGATGTGTCTCTGTTGATTCATTGTTGATATTTTCTTAAAATAAGATTTAAAATAAAATCCCTTTGTCAATTAGATTATGTCAAAACTAAAAAAAATACTAAGCTAAATGGAAATTTGTAACTTTTATTGTTGTAACCACAGTTACTATTAAACATTGAACATGATGGTATTATATACGTACTACAAGAAAAGATAATCGAAATTTTATGAGAGAAAATGATGATAATTTAGAAATCTTGGAAAATGATTCTTCTTTGACGATGACAACGACAACAATAACAGCACAATCAATCTCAGCGGCAACAGCCTCAGCCACCGAATATAAAGATGTAAAAAAAGATGATGATCTTGATTTAAATTCTCAATACAAAAGGCAGAATTGTCATAATTCTCCATTGTTACGTGATAATGAATTTTATCTAATAAAATATAGTACTCCGTTGAAACCAAAGATAGACCAAATACAATGCAGAATTAACAACGAGATAATAAAGCTTCAAACTATTTTTAATGAATTAAAAACTCAAGATGAGGAAGGAATAAAG
>DATFBJ010000065.1:0-4037 GCA_035253885.1 Nitrososphaeraceae archaeon | reverse complement strand
AATTCCGAATGCTTAAAAAAATCGAGATAATTCCAATATACATAGATAGCCAGATAAAACCAAACTCAAATATAGTAGATACTTTTTTAAATGCAATAAAAGAAAATAATAATAACAAACAGATTCTCAAAAATGGTGATATAATAGTTTTAGCTCAAAAGATCATTTCAAAACAGGAAGGAAGATTAATTGATCTTGATGATATTACTCCTTCTCAAAAGTCAATAGATCTTGGTAAACAAGTAGATAAAGACCCTCGAATTATTGAATTGATATTACACGAATCGCGTAAGATTATAAGAATTTTTAATAATATTATAATTGCAGAAACTCATCACGGTTTTATTTGTGCAAATGCCGGTATAGATCAAAGTAATGTAAGTGATAAAAAGGATCAAGTTCTTTTACTGCCAATAAACCCTGATAAATCTGCAGAATCAATAAGGAAAGAAATATATCAAAAGACAAGAAAACAGGTCGCTGTTTTAATAACAGATACGTTTGGTCGACCATTTAGAATGGGTCAGACAAATGTTGCAATAGGTATTGCAGGTATAAATCCTTTAAAAAGTTATAAAGGAAAACATGATATGTTTGGTAAAATTTTAAGGGTTACAGAAATAGCTATTGTTGATGAAATAGCAGGAGCAGCAGAACTGGTTATGGGTAAGACAAAAGGGATCCCAATAGCAATAGTTAGAAATGTTAACTACTCTAAACATAATAGTTCAATTACAAAAATTATAAGAAAAGAGAAGAAAGATATTTTCCGATGAATTTAACTATAAAAGAAGGTCATAAACATTTTATATTGCAACAGCTTCTTTTTATATTAGGAACATAGTAGAAAATGACCTATAACAATAACAATAATGATAATTTTAAAAAGGTTATTGATGTAAGAGGACTTTATTGTCCTGAACCAGTTTTTAGAACAAAGATAGAAATGGAAAAAATGACAATAGGTGAAAGTTTAAAGGTTGTTGCTGATGATCCACAATCGGAAGAAGATATTTCAAGATGGGTAAACAGAAATGGACATGATTTAATATCAATAAATAAAAAGGAATCAGATTTAGAATTTGTAATAAAAAAGGCAAAGTAAAATGACTCAAACAATAACAAGAAACCAAGTAATAGAAAAAATAGGAAATACTCCTTTAATAGAATTATCTTCTTTTTCAACAGATAGTGTAAAACTTTTTGCTAAATTAGAATGGCACAATCCTTTTGGTTCTGTTAAGGACAGAGCTGCATTTTGGATGATAAAAGATGCAGAATCAAAAGGAAGAATCAAGAAAGACAAAAGCATAATTATAGAACCTACTTCAGGGAATACAGGAATAGCATTAACAGGAATTTCATCATCTTTGGGATACAAAGTTGAGATTGTTATTCCAGAAAAAGTAAGTGCTGAAACAAAATCTATACTTAAAAAATTAGGAGCTATAATACATGAAACTTCAGATGATTTATGTCCAAGAGTAGGAGCAGGAACTGATCAGAGTATTGCACTTGCAAGGGCAATATCCACTCCAAGACCCGATATTTACTATATGCCAAATCAATATGAAAATGATGCTAATTTTATGGCTCATTACGAGAGTACTGGTCCTGAAATATGGTATCAAACTAATGGCAAGATTACTCATTTTCTAACAGGTTGTGGAACTGGAGGAACTATAACAGGGACGAGTGTCTATTTGAAAGAAAAGAATCCGAATATTAAAGTTATTGCTATTCAAGCACAACGAAATCATTTATTGCAGGGATTAAGAAATTTTGAAGAATCTTCTATGCCTGATCTTTTTAAAAGACGAGAGAGTGTAGTGGATGAATGGTTTACTGCAACTAATAAAGCTTCTTTTACAATGGTAAAGGAGCTTGCTAACAAAGAGAATATTTTAGTGGGACCATCCTCTGGTTCAGTAATGTCAGCAATGCTAGAAACTAGAAATAAAATTAAAAAAGGAATTATAGTAGGCATTTTTGCTGATGATGGAAGAAAATTTAAGAGTCTATATAAAGAACAAAATATTTTTACTGCTGAAGAATACGATAAAGCTCTGGAAAATGCAAAATATCTCTCAGAATTATTGTACTAGAAGTAAAAAATATCTGATTTCTTCTAATAATTTATAAGTCATAAATTTTCAATAGAGCAGCAGAGTGTAACGAAAGATCTATTTAAAAAATTATTATTTTTTGATGACAAATTTACAATTCTTATTATTATTATTATGAATATAAGCAAAAGATATTAATGGAATATTTTTTTAAATATTTTATCATTCCTAGTTTAATTTTTGCTATTATCGTCAATCTACTTTTCAGTCAGCCATTTTTCAACGTCAAGAGCAGCCATACAACCATAACCAGCAGCAGTAACAGCTTGCCTATAACGAAAATCATGTACATCTCCTGCTGCAAATACTCCATCAACACTAGTTCTTGTATTTTCTTTTAAAATGATATAACCATGGTCGTCCATTTCAAGTTGGTTTTTAAATATTTTTGTATTGGGCTCATGTCCAATCGCTATAAATAAACCTCCTACATTTAATTCTCTTTCTTCTTGAGTATTTACATTTTTAACTGATATTGTTGAAATTTTTTTATTGCCAGTTATTTTAGTGATAGTACTATCCCATAGAAATTGTATTTTGGGATTCTCAAATGATTTTTCTTGTAATATTTTACTTGCTTTAAGTGAATTTCGTCTGTGGATTAATTTTACTGATTTTCCAAATTTGGTTAGAAAAGTAGCCTCTTCAAGAGCAGTATCTCCACCTCCAACAACAACAATATCTTCTCCCTTAAAGAAAGGGCCATCACAAGTAGCACAATAAGATACACCCCTTCCTCCAAATTCTTCTTCTCCAGCAATGCCTAATTTTCGGGGTGTAGCTCCTGTACATACTAGAATTGATCTAGATTGATATTCCTTAGAATAAGTTTTTACAAAAAAAGGTTTTTGTTTAAAATTAACTTCTATTACTTCATCATCAGCGATAATAGAGCCAAATCTAGCAGCTTGTTCTCTCATATTCATCATTAATTCTGGTCCAAATATTCCCTTTGGAAATCCTGGATAGTTTTCAACTTCACTAGTAGTCATTAACTGACCTCCTGGCAAACTGCCAGATATTACTAAAGTCTTTAATTTAGCACGAGATGTATAGGTTGCTGCAGTATAGCCAGCAGGACCAGAGCCAATGATAATAACATCAAAAATATCAGATTTTTGATTTTGATCGTTATTATTAGTATGATCTTTACGCTCATGTTTAGCTTCACCATTATTCTCATGGGTTTGCATTCTGTATGTTATAGATAAAATTTAGACCAATTAATAATTTGTTCGCTATAATTTTTTCATTCCCTTGTTTTCAAAGAATTATTATCATTTATCAATCAAAAGACTTTCATTGTATTTATTTAAGAGAATATTATGTCTTTGGCATATCTTTTTGTCCTTTATATTTATTCTAATAATATCATCTTGAAAATGTGCATTGAATAACCTACAATTCTTGTCTTCGCAAAAAGGATCTCCAGAATTGATAAAATAAAAAAGCGATTGAAGAACTAAACCTATAATAATTTCATTTATTCGAGTGTCATTAAAATTTATAAATTGTCCGTCGTATTCCCTTTCAAGCTCATTTACAATATCAATGCCTTTTTGTCTAAAAAAATATAATTTATAATAATAATCACGAGGTTTAGCAATTCCCTCTACAATTCCAGAAGTAGAAATTAAAGTAGGATTTCCACAAATCAGAGGTCGGGCATGATATCTCCAATCAGTCTCATCAAATGTACATAATAATTCATCTATTATCAGAATTTTAAGTTTTGTTAATGTTAACTCCTGCTGCTGCTGCTGCTCATCATTTTGTATTAAATTCTTAAGTAATTTTTGTATGACAAATCCATCATATAACAAGAGATCAACAAATTCATTTTTTTTGTTGGGTGCAACAACTTTTTTTTCGTTATGATTATAAGAATGAGAATAATAATAATTATGATTA
>DATFBJ010000064.1:0-11039 GCA_035253885.1 Nitrososphaeraceae archaeon | reverse complement strand
CCACTTCCACCTTATCTTTGAAAGATGAAGAGAAATAAAAATAAGAAAAACAATCAACTGAATTAAACATAATTAATAATAACTAGAATAACTATATAATGATAATTATTCACTGTTCTCATATTCTAATAAAGAATTTTTAATTTTATCATGGTCATATAAGCTGTTTTATTAGTGTGAATATTTGGAAATAAAATATTGAATTAGTAAAACAAAACAATAAAATGAAATCATTATATATCTTTAAATATGAAAAAGAATTAGGATCTAATAGTTAAATGGAAAATAATCTAATTACCTAAAGATTAGAAATAGAGCAATCACAACAAATCTATTTTTTCTAAATTATAATAGCCAAATGTATAGTATATCATATTAATAATATACCTAATAATAGAAATTATTAGTATTATTTATCTATTATCAATTAGGGTATATCAAATATTCAATAAACATTTTTCTCATAAGATAATGGTTTAAAGTTAAGATTCAGATCATTAGCATACTGATATGCTCTTCTTATTTCTTCTTTCATAGGAGCTCTTGCAATTTCCTTATAACGATCTTTATATTTTGGCGACAATGGATTACATAGATTGTCTGGATGGTACTGATCCATAATGTTGATCTGAACTTCTGGCATATTCTTGGCAATCCATTCTAGAATAGGCTTAGTACAACACTCAATATGATTTGGCATTATCAAATGACGTATTATAAAATCTTCTTCCCACTCATAAACACGTCTTAGATTATTGGTTACAGTTTCCCAATACCAAGGAGTTCTAGAAAGATCGAGTGCACATTTGCCGGGACCAAACTTGAAGTCTGGTAGCCAGGCGTCCATGAGTGTACGCAGAATACTCATTGCTTCATTACTCATAAAGAAGTTTGAATTCCAGAGCTGTGGACTATTGAATATAGATTGTTTATAGAATGCATATTCCGAATCACAATGTAAATTGCTAAAATATTTATCGGACTTAACTGATTCAATATAATCAATATCCTTACTATTATTTATCCAGTCTACCTTGAAAGAGTCCAACATGCTTATTGCCTGTACAATAGTATGTAAGTGTATAGTTGGGTCACCTCCAACCCAGTTAATATTGTGAGATCCTTCCATTCTAAGCTGCCAAATAATTAGAGCTAGATTATTTGGTGTCATAATAATGCCATTTTCCTTGTCTGTGCTAATATCTCCATTTTGACAAAAAGAGCACCTCATATTACAGCTTGTAAAGAAAATTGTTCCTGATCCATTAATTCCTCTAAAAATAAGTTCCTCACCTCGGTGATGAAAATAACTACTTACTTTAGAAGTTGATTCTAGCTGACAAGTACCGTGCTTTTTTTGTCTTCTAGTCTGATAAGATATATTATCTTCATTTACTATTTGTGGAATCGATCTGTCAATCTGACAGTTCCAGCGACAAAAGTTACAATGTGTTAGCATACGTTTAACAAGCTCAACAGTCAAATCCAGTAGGGAGGTTTTTTTCTGTAGATTTAATTCAGTTATTATATCGGTTTCTTTTGATCTTATTATTTTCCACTTCTCTAAGAATATGTCTGTTAGATTTGTAAATTCTTCCCAAAGTTTTTGTTCATTTATACTTGTTAATTCGGTAAATTTACAAGGTATAGATCTAGAAATTAAGTATTTGGCAGGCATACGATTTATTGATACAGCAAAATACCAAGGTAGGCTCCTTCCTCTATTCTCTTTTAGCTGTTTCCATATGTATAATGATTCAAACTTTTTAAAGTCTTTGCTATTAGCTCGAAAAGATGATCTCATATTAGTATATTATAATAGCATTATAGCTGATGAGATTTATTTATATTTCGAAGACTTTCAATAAACTAAAATCACTTTTTATGGTTTTCAAATCCATAAATATATAAGCAAATTTTCTAAATTATATTATAAAATGTTATAGTTCGGAGAGTATATAATAAATTATCAAATTATTCGTATTTGCAGGTATATTTGTAATTTATTTAAAGTCTATGTTAAAAATATATCGGTTTTACATCTATACTAATATCCTAAATTAATAATTATCATTTAGAATAAGCAAATTTTCACGATCAGATAGATTCATGAGCTTTATTAATTAAATCCTTTTAATAGATCTTATGCTATAAAATAAAAAGCATTTTTTATAGAAAACTTTATACTAAACAAGTTCTATTAAGTCAATAGAGTCGAGAAAGTCGAATTGTCTAAATCAATTGAGAATGAAGAAAATTTACAATTATCGGTTAAAGAAGCTTTTAATCGAGGTATAATAAGAGGACAATCTCAGTCAAATTTTTTCGACTTTTTCGATTTTATTGGTAATCCTTTCGATCCCAGCAACCTAATTAATAATCACAAACAAATAGTTAAAAGTACCAGGATCGTAATAACTAGATTAGCTGAAAGAATAGGCGCTTGCCATAAAAATGAAAGACATCTTATTTTAGTAGGTCCGGAATGTTCTGGTAGAACAACAATCTTAAAAATAATTGAAAATTTTTTAAATAAAGGCTTTAATGAAAATTTTTCTCTATATGTTAATGCATTAGATAGATGGTCAGGATTTTCAACAGAGGAAGATGAAAATGATGAGAATTCAGACAGAATTGATAATTTTCAACAATGGATAAAAGAGATTGATTTCCATAATAGTAGAATAATTCTTGTTGATGATGCCGATTCATTCATTTCAAATGCAATACAATATTGCAATGCAATAAGATTCGATGGATTTAAGATTCCAACTTTTATCTATTGCATTACTAATTTAACATATTCGTATATAATAACCAATGAAAGACTAAAAAAAATATTCGGAGATGTTTTTTGGCTTGGTATAAGGGAAGAGGAAGAAATAATAAAAATTATCCTAGAATCTACAAGAAATACGTTAAAATTAAATACCAAACAATTAACTTTATTTGATGATTATTCTTTAGATCAAATAGTTAATTACTCTCTTGGATTACCTGGATTAACAAGTTTCTTTATTCTATCATGCTTAAAGATGGCCTATCAAGCCAATATTAACAAAATAGAAAGAAAAATTATTGAAAGAGTAGCATATATTGAAGGATTCACTTTAGCCAAAAAAATTGTAAATCGAAAGTTAAATTTAGATGGTACTAAATATAAGATTCTAGTTGAAATTCTAAGACAATATTATATTGATGGAGAAAGAGTAGAACGAAAAAAGATCATTTCTCAGTTCTCAAACATGGCAAGATCTACTCTTGCTTATCATTTCAAAGATTTGATTAATGAAAATATAATCAAGCAAGATCGTATAGGACTGCGAGTTTATTATACTATACAAAAACCTATCAGATGTGCATTAGAACTAATAGATTTAGATTCAGTAGAAATAGAGAGAAAAAATAAATCTGACACGAAAGAAATGGTAAATATTGATTCAAGCATTGGAGATATATAAAAATTGCAATCCTTCAATAACCAAGGAAATGAAGTAGAATTTTCTTCTATTTTCCCATTTAGAATCAATAATATGTTTTCATCTAATAGTTCTAGATTCGATGAATCTATACATAGAGAAAAAACATATAATTATAATAGTTCTGATTTTGATTCTGCATTTAGAATCTTTACAGATTGTCTTTTACAAGAACCATTTCATTTTGAGCCTAATAACTATCAGTCAGGCTATGCAATTCCTTCTATTTTAAATCTCAAAGTTGTGGCAATTCCTTATTATGAAATTCTTGATGAAATTATAAGTCAAAATGTAACTGATAAAGGAAAAATAGGTCAAGTAACTCAACAGACAACAACCATTAAAGCTCAAAAGTTAAAATATATCATTGATGAAAATACCTTTGCAAATGGTAACATAATTTTAGTTTGTAAAGTCAAATCCGTAGATGAGGCTCATGACTTTCTTTCCAATTATTTAAAAGCAATAAGTTTTAAGAAAAATTACAAAATTTGTGATTTTATCTATAATGAATCAGCTAGTATTATGCAACAATTACTTCTCTCTCTCTACGACTATTGGCCAACAAATCAAAGCCAGATAACATCTATAAAAATAGGAGGGAAGACAATTTCAGCTAATTATTCGGGAAGAGGAAAATATGATTTAAGATTAGAAGAAGTTAATGAAGAAATAAAGAATCGTATTGTTAATGGAGACCATATAGAGAATATAACATTAAAACCATCAATTAGCATTACAAGAATAAGATTTAGAAAATCTATACCAAAGATCACTATAAATGATCAGGGAATTATTAACTGCAAAGCAAATATTAATTATGAAAATTTTATCATAGTAAAGTGGTTTATTGAAGAAACTATCCGTATAATAAAACAACTAAATAAAGATAAAAAGCCAAAACCATCTTATTCAAAACTTGAAGATTTCTTTCCAACAGACACATATTCGCTTAATTCAGATCTTTCAATGTATGATAATTCACTAAAAATTAACAATAATAAAAATCTATCTTAAGGAGAAAACATTTGATAACTAACAATTTTAATGCATATCCTAAAAATAATACTGATATAAACATAACCAATAATAATGTTAAGAATGTCAATTCCGGTACTGATACTTTTGTTTTTAATACTTCGACTACAAATACAGCCTCGACAGTAGTAGATAAAAATCATAATAGTATTAGCAATGGTTATGCTTTAACTTCCAAAGATATCATAAGACAAATAAATCCAGTAGTAATTCCTAGAATAAGCGCTATAGCTAATATGGCTTTCTGTGAACGTGCTACTTATAATATTTCTTTTTTTGGCATGGAAGCTGATAATTTTACTGCCGATGGAGTAATAGGTAGTGCAATTCATAGAATCATATTAAGATCTCTTACTGAAATTATGCAATCTCTAAGAAATAATAGTAATACAATAAAGTCATCAGATTTTGTAACCAAAAAATCTCACGCTAAAGAAATTTTTATTCGTAATGCACAAAGAGATATAAGAATCAATTGGAAACACTTTATGATTTCAAATATAGAAAATCCTTTGCCTTCTATATTAGATGATTTGGAAATAAGATCTGATCGATTGGTTGAGCAGATTTTTGCTGAAGAAGAAGAAAATAAAAAAATTCTGTTTAGACCTGAATTTACAATTCGTAATACCAAAATTCCACTAGAAGGACGACTTGATTTACTTAAGATTAAGCTTAGAAAAAAAGAAAGAGAGGAACAACTTAATTGCTATAGCCATAATCAATATTTGAATTCTTATGTATATGCAGATGATTTAGTTAATTTAGAAAAAGAATCAGTAGAAATAGTACAAATAAAAACAGGAAATTATAGACCAAGAACTGCAATTTGGAACCTTCAGGCAGATGCCGAAGCCCTTTTACTTATGCAAACATTGAATTTAAAAAAACCCCCAAAATATACATGGCAATTTGCAGATAAAGATGGTAATAGAAAAAAGTTTGATTTTCCAAAAGTGTTCGAAATAATAGATAAATATATACAAATATGGAAGTCAAAGATTTCTCCACAAATAACTGGCTTTTGTCCTAAATGCCCATTGCGTAATGGATGTTTAAATTGGGCATTTGTTAATAATAATAAATTATCAGAAAATGAGAGGGTAAAAAGAAATATAGAATTTAATCTTTCAAAAAGAATAAGAGAAGAAATTTCTCTTGATGATAGATGGAAAGCATATGTAGTTTTACAATCTCCAGAGCAAAGACAAAGAGAAGGATCTGCTATTACAAATTTGTATATTGATACTTCATCTATCGATTTAGATAAAGGAGAAATTATCTTACTAGGCGATGAGTCTTTTGATAGATTTTTAGATTTTAGTATAGGGGAACATGTGACTATTTCTGATGGCAATCCAAATTTAGGAAGTAATCCTAATGCAGTTATAAAACAAATTGATATTGATAGAAAATCAATTACCCTTGAATTTTACAAGGATGATCTCTATTATCTTCTATATGACAACAGGGACAAAGTATCTCTTACTATTGATAGATTTAACTTTAGTAGTGGTTTAACATCAATGAAATTTCTTGATAGCTTCTTTAGATGTTCTTCCTATGCTGATGATATAATATTAAAGAAAAAAAATGTTAGTGAAGGAAAGAATAATGCAGGTATGAGAATGAATATAATTACTTGATCATGAGAGGGGTGGAATAAAGTAAAATGAATACTAATCTCACTTTTCCATCCTTCGATGAAATTGAAAATCTAGAGCAAAAAATAGCAAGGTATAGAATAAATTCTGAAAAAACAGTTCCAGTAACTGGCCCTCCAGGGACTGGGAAATCCACAGTTATTTCACATTGTTGTTTAGATCTTTTAAAAGATGGTTATTTTCCTATTCTAGTTACTGCACCTACAAATGTAATGATTGATAGTATTTTATCAAAAATAGACTCCCTTCTACAACGTATGAAAATCCAATTACCTAATGGATTTGTTATTAGATATGGGAACATTGCAAATCTAAATAGAACATATAATCATCTCACGAAATATACATTTGACAATATAGTAGAGAATTATTGTAGTTCATGTTATTCTAATGGATATACTAATTTCTATAATAAGATTTCCATAGCCAAAGATTTTTTTCAGAATGCCAGAATAATATTAACTACCGATTATAGTGCTAAGGATCTAGGTAATATAATTGAAGTTGGAGCAGTTATAGTAGACGAAGCTGGACTAGTCGGTCTTGATAGAATTGGAATGTTATTTTCTTCATTAAGAGAAAATAATGGTAAAATCATTGTCATTGGAGATGATAAGCAACTGCCTCCAGTATCCCATGATTATATAGCAGAAAGTTTATTTAACCGTATCTTAGGACATTTCCCAACCACATTACTTAAAAGAGAATATAGGTTTAACAAAGACATTTTAGACTTGATTAATCCTTATTATGATTTCAAGCTTGAGGCAGATTTTTCAGTTATGAATATATCTACTGCAGACATTGCAAAGAAAAGTTATAGTGGTATAGATAATAACTTAAGTAGAATATTAAAACATGAGAAAAATGTTGTATTTGTTGATACTAATGGTGCTTATAAAGAAGAAAAGCATTTTACAAATAAAGGAGAAGTGGCAATTATCAAAGAGATTGCTGATGGATGTCTTAGTATGGGAATTAAAGATATTATTGTTACAACTCCATATAAGCAACAAGAAAGACTATGCAATTTTTATTTACAAAAGGGAATAAGAATTGGAACAATTGATGAATTTCAAGGTCAAGAAGCAGAAATTACAATAATATCAATGGTTCGATCTAACAATAAACAAAATTATAAAGAAGCAATAGGTTTTGTCAATATTCCCAGATCATGTGTTGCATTTTCAAGAAGTAAGAGAAAAACAATAATAGTTGGAGATGCAAATACACTTATTAGAAATAAGTTTTTATCAAAATCTATAGATACAATAACTCAAAAAGAAGGATTCCTTATTTGGAGAAAATAGTTATATATTTTTATAATTTAATAACTGATAATAGCTGATTTTATTATAAAATTATAGAATTTCTAATTTATAAATGGTTAACCAATTGTTGCTCTAATCGGTGTGAAGATAATATAAAATTGAAATTTTTAGTCACTGTGACTATGTATTACCATTTAATCTTGCTAGTTTTAGATATAGGAAACATAAAATAAAAAAATAAATTTTAGCTATTCAAATTATTTTCTGCACATATCTTTCCATCATGAGCTTCTATAATCTTCTTAACTATAAAGAGACCAAGATTAGTATCTTAATTTGATCTAGTAGTAAATTTTGTAAATAGTTTTGGTAAATCTGTTATTTCAATAAAGGTTTGATGAAAAAAGATAACTATATATATAATGGGAAAATCAGGAGATTTTTAAAAGATAGTTTAAAATTAAATTTAAACTTTATTATTAAATTAAAATGTGACTATTTTAAATATATTAGTATAAAAATTTTATTAAACTAGATTTTGTAAGATGGTGTCTAAATTCTTTCATAAAAAAGAATTCAGAAAAATAGCATTATTAAAAATTATTTTTATATTTTTTTATTATTATTATAATGAATAATATTTTTACTATTTTTTAAATGATAATGAGATTTGGAACCATTATTAGGAATTTAAGAGAAAATAGATGGGTTTGAAAATTATCATTCCATTTATATTATCATCTTGCCAATTCTTTATTATATCTATTTTAATAAAATTATTTCTATATATATTAATTAAATATTATGTTAGGTATTAAGATATATGACAAAATTAGGTTATTGGGCTTCACAAGAACAATATTCAATGAATGATTTATTTAAATTTGTAAAAGAAGCTGAAAAGGTTGGATTTGATCAAACTCTTACAAGTGATCACTTTCATCCATGGTCACATAATAATGGCTATGGTAACTTTACATGGATTTGGCTAGCAGCTGCTGCCGAACGAACTAAAAATATGAAATTTATAACTGGAGTTACGGCAGCTGTATATAGATATAATCCAGGCATAATAGCACAAGCATTTGCATCTTTAGACGTATTATATCCAGGACGAATCGGTCTTGGGATAGGTACAGGAGAAGCTATGAATGAAGTTTCTCTTGGTTTTGATTGGCCTTCTGCTGACACAAGATTAGAAAGAACAATTGAAGCTATTCAAATTATTAAAAAATTTTGGAATAAAGAAAATCATGGTCAAGAAATTAGAGCATCATCAAAACAAAATGATAATAATAATAATGGTTTTATAAATTTCAAAGGTCGATATTATAATATAAAAAATGCAAAGTTGTATACTCCCCCTTCTACAAATATTCCTCTTTATATGGCAGCCTCAGGAAAAGAAGCTATTCAAACTGCTGGTAAACTAACTGATGGGTTGATTACTACTTCAAAACCAAATAATTCTATTGAGGCATTTGATGTATTTAATAAAGCAGCAAGAGAAGTAGGAAAAGATCCTGATAAACTAGAAAAAATAGGTAAACCAATAATTTCTTATTCTGAAGATTATGACAAGGCTTTCAGATCATGTGAGTTTTGGAGGACCTCAAAAATAGATAATGCTTTTGATAGAGATATAAATGATCCCCGACTACTAGAAAAAACGGCAAAGGAAGAAGTATCAGATGATGAATTAAAAAAATCAATACTAATAATTACCTCAATAGAAGATTTAATTAAACCTATAGAAGAATATTTCAAAGCTGGTTTTACTCAAATATATACACACAGTACAAGTCCAAATGAAATTGAATTTATTCAAAAGTTTGCAAAAAAAGTATTACCATATTTTAGAAAAGGGGAATAGACCAACCCAGTTTAAGAATTTAATTGATGTTAACTTTAAGAAAACTATATTTTTATGAGAAAAATTCTATATCTATCTTATTGACTATATAAATTGCCCTATTACTAGTAGCACATATTAGTTCCAATAATAAATATACAAAAAAATATAATAATAATACTACATCAATTTTAAAAATTTTTGATGTTTAATTATTCTTTTATTGTAATTGGTAATAATTCTTGGATTTCATCATATTTTTTAAGAAAGTATAATCCTTTTTCTGTAGTTTTATAAGTTTGAGTACCGTCTAGATATACTATGAGATTATTTTCAATTAAAATAGAAAGATACTCTTTTAATTGTCCATAGCTTAGAAAAGCTTTGTACATAATTTTTGACTTTGTTGCTCCACCATTTGCAGCATCTAATATATTACTTACTATTTCTGTTCTACTTCTATTTTTCATTTTATATTTCAATTCCTAAATACTATTTTAATATAGAAATGATACTCATTATATATATCAGTTTTTAGGACTAGATCATGCCTAATACTAATTTGATTATAGTTTACCAAAAAGGAAATAGATTATTAGAAGTTAGTTATTGATATATAAAAATTATTTGCAAAAAATTTATACAAAAGTCATCAACGATGATTCTCATTATCACAAGATTAGACAATCTAACAAAAGGTTTTTATTCATATACAATATTTATCGATAATAGAAATTTTAAATCTAATTAAAAAGGTAAATTTATGCTTATTTAAATCAGAATTGTATTAGTGATTGAAATCTTTTTATCAATATCTAATTGTGAAATAAAAGTTTAAATTATTAAAGTAATTTCAATAATTAATAGTTATTTTGTTAATCTAAATAATAAAGATCTTGTAAAAGCAGCAGCTTTTAGAATAAATAATAATGATGTGAGAAAAATTTATTGTAAAAGATTTTCTTCTCCAATATTATGACAAAAGAATTACACCATAGGCAGAAATTAAGTAATTCTATGGCAAAAAGATTTTTAACTTTGTGAATGGAAAGATGGTTGTATGTTATGAGAAAAAATATTCTGATATAGAATATGAATAATATTTGTTATGTATATTATAAAAAAGAGCAATATCATAAAAATATTTATTATTAATAAATTGTACAAATACAAGGGCACATATAAAATATATTTGAAATTCTAATATTGTAAAGTAATTGTAAATTTATTTAATTAGGAATATTTTAAAATACAAAGTTTAGTAATAATCTAATAAATAAAATTTTAAAGATATTTTGGATTTAATCAATATTGTTTAAATAGATATTTATATATAATAATATTATTCTCCAAATTATTAATTTAGTACAATTTTATCAAAAATTAGATTATAATAATTCTTTAAGGTAAGAACGCATTCCATTTAGTTTATTATTAATTTTATGTATTTATATTATTATATATCATTATCTTTTTCATTAAGTTTGAATTATCGAAATGTTTTACATAAAGATTTTGAAATTTAACCATATGTTTAAATCGAGACAGTGATACAGTAGTATATTGAAATTAATTGAATTTCTTTAATCAAATAATTAAATAGGTTATACTTTGGACATTAGTATAAAAGAAAGTAACAAGTAAATTTTTAGAGGATTGAGAAAGTTAAAGATACTACAATAGAAATAATAGCTAGTATTTTTATCTATTATGATTTATTCAAATTTTTGTTATA
>DATFBJ010000063.1:0-29480 GCA_035253885.1 Nitrososphaeraceae archaeon | reverse complement strand
AAGAAAAATTTATTTAATTATGTGATAATATGACCTTTAATTTGTTATTTATTAAATCATTTATTTTTTTTCCATTAACTTTGCCACGAAGAATAGTCATACATTTCCCCATTAAAGTACTTGTAGCTTCCATTCTCTTTTCTTGTATAATCGAAATATTATCTTCTATAATTTTATCAATAATTTTTTCAAGTTCTTCATCACTAATTGATTTTATCCCAAGAACCCTAATTGATTCATCAACATTTTTTGTTGTCTTGCTCATCAACTTTTCGAAAATTAAATTAATTGATTCTTTAGCAATAAGACCATCATCCAATCTTTTAAAAATATCTAAAAGAATATTATTATCTAATATACTAGAATCATAGCCTTGCCTTTCTAAATTTAAAATATCTTCAGTGAGTTTTGATGCTATAAATGATGGAGAAATTTTAGTTAAACCAGTAAGTATTTCAAAGATTTCAAAATAATTAGAATCAAAAATTTTTTCAGCTAAATTTTTATTTATTTGATATTTCTTTGCTATATATAAAATAGTTTCATTCCAAGATTTTGGAACTTTTTCTTTTAGAGAAATAAGAAGATCATCTGTTATTTTAAATGAAGGTATATCTGTTTCTGGATACATTCGTGCAGATCCTGGTTTAGGTCTACTGTATATTGTTTTTCCATCCATTGTAGCTGCTCTAGTTTCTGATGGAACACCTAATCTGACATTATTAAGTCTATCACATATTGCATTTATTGCAATAGACATCTTTTCTCTAGGTCCGCCAAGAATAATAAATGCATCTTTGGACATATCAATATCTAAAATTTCATTAATCTTTTTAACTTCTATATTTGTTATACCATAATTAGGTAATTCATCTGAATGAAATATACCTCTAAATCCATAAAATCGTACTAGTTCTCCTAATTGTTTACCGATTCGTATATCTGGATAAGGTTCAAACCCAAGTAAGCCTTTAAAACCTTTAACACGGATAGCCTTGAAAATATTCTCTTTGTTAGAAATAATTTTCTTGACTATTTTAGATTGCGAATCTATTAAAATATCAGTAATATCCAAAATTTTGTCTCCAATTACGATACTATTTGATTCTCTATCTTTATTCAATTTGTTAGCAATTAAAATTAATCCATGTTGTCGAATTGCTTCATATTCTATTACTTTAATGAGTTGATCTAGTCTTTGAACTCCTTTTACTTCTACAATACCTTTTCCATTATTAACGGATATGTTTACATCCTGTCTAATACTTCCTAATCCTCTAGCTACACGTTTACTTGCCCTTAAAAGCCTTCCTAAAGTAAGAGCTATTTTTACTATTTCTGTTGGTGTTCCAGTAATAGGTTCAAGAGCAATTTCAATTAATGGAATTCCAAGTCTATCAAGTCCATATTCTCTAAACTCTCCCTCATCTGATAATAATTTTGCAGAGTCCTCTTCTAAACAAATAGTCTGTACTCCTATTTTTTTTTCTTCGACCTGTAAATAACCACCGTAGGAGATTAACATTGTCCTTTGGAATCCAGAGGTATTTGATCCATCAATCACTATTTTTCTCATAACATTTATTTCATCAATAATGTTAGAATGAAGAGCAAGAGAGATTATTAATGCCGTGTCCATAGCATCTCTATTTATTTCATGTGGCGGTTCTTCATCTGCTTCAACCAAGCAGCTTGAAATACTAGATGAATGATATTTGATTGTACGCATTTTTGTAAATTCAAAGATACTGGCCCGATCGTATGAACCTAATTCACTTTGAGCAGGCCGAAATTTCCTTAAAAAAGTAGAATCATAATTTTTTGCTTCCAAACATTCACAGTTGCAAAATAATTTTTTTTTAGTAGATAATTGTTGATGAATTTCAAAACCAACTTTTAAAATTATTTCATTCATATCAATAGTCACATCAATCATGGATAAAATTGTATAATTTTAACTATTATGAAATTGCATCCTCTACAATAGGAGTGATATAAGTAATCTCATTTGAAATATTTTCTTGCATTTTATTTCTGATATAATCTAAATCATTATAATTTGCTAAAAGCCACATTGCTTTTACCATTGCAGTTTCAGAAAGCATATTAGATAGTGATATTACACCAATCTTTTCTAAGTCTCTGCCTGTATCATAGACATTTAGATTGGTTCTACCCCAAATACATTGAGATGTCATAAAAACTAACATTCCAGATGCTATCACTTCTTTTAAATAAGAAAAGAAATTTTTATTAACATGTCCTAGTCCAGTTCCCTCTATAATAATTACTTTGTATCCTAATTTTTGTACATTTTCTAGTATTAAAGGATTGAGTCCTGGATAGTATTTTAATAGAAAAACTTTATCGTCAAATTTGATTTTTGGTATTACATTAAATTCTTTGTTTATTTTTTTATTCCTATTCTTTTTTTGTAAAATTATATTTGAAGGAATTTTTTGTATTTCAATCTGATCTTTTTTTACAACTGCTATTGGAGAAATATCTATTGACTTAAATGCATCTCGTTTACTTGTATGATTTTTTCTTACTCTTGTACCTAAGTGACAGTGTATTTGTTCATCAGATATGCTACCATGCATAGATACAAATACGCCAGAATAATCTAATTTAGTTGCAAAAATAACTGATGCAATAAGATTAGAAGAGGCATCAGAAGAAGGCCGATCAGAAGATCTTTGTGCACCAACTAAGATAACAGGTATAGGAAGATCTTGTAATGCGAAACTTAATGCGGCTGCGGTATAACTCATTGTATCAGTACCATGAGATATTACTATTCCATCATAGATTCCAGAATTAATTTTATCAATTATTTTATTAGCTATTAAGTTCCAATGTATTGGACCAATATTTTCACTATATTCATTAAATAAAATTTCAGTATCGATTGAAGCATATAGAGAAAGTTCTGGAATTGAAGTATATAGATCTTTAGCTGACAAAACGGATGTAACACCTCCTGTTCTATAATCAATTTTACTTGCAATCGTTCCACCTGTACTAATTAAAGCTATCTTGGGTAAATTAGACATTTTTGATAGAGCAATATCATTTCTATATTGCGATTTCAAAGATATGGAATTGTCTAGATACTTCTCTGATAGTTCTTCTGTTACAATAGAAAATGAAGAAACTTTGGTGATAGATTTTATCCTATTTAACTTTATACCAATATTATAACCATTGTTTAATTTAATTATTATATGATCCTTTTCACTAGACTCATATCGTGGCATATATTTTCCTGATATAATAGAATTATTGTTTAAAACTACATTGATAATATCACCTACCTTGATATTATCAAGAATGGATTGAAGATCATTATTAAATGACATAACTATAACTTGCTAGATATTATAATTTAATTCTATCAAAATAAAATTAGTCAGTCATTGATGAGTTCTTTATATTTTTCCCATAGAAGAGTTAATCTCTCTATACCATTTATTTCTTCTATTACTTTTACAGTTTCAAAATGGACTAAGTTTTTCCAATTTTCTTTTTTAACTATATTTTCTCTAATTTTGGTTCCTGAGAATTTTTGTCTTTCAAATAATAAAGGTTGAATAATTTTTTTTTGTCTTTCTTGAAATAAAGCTATTGTAAATGGATCATTTGTAAAAATAACATCATATGGCGGAACTAATAAATCAAGGTTATGAGTCCATAATGCATGAATAGTTGTATCAGGTACTGGAATTATAAGGATATTACGAATATCAATTTCATCAATATGAATCAAGGTATTTCTAATCATTTGTATCCTTTCACCTGCAGTAAAAGGGTTTCTTAATTCATAACTTATTTGTGCACTTCCAACAACGATAATTAATGTTGAAAGTTGTCGCATTGCAAATTTGATGGCTTCAATGTGTCCTAGATGTAACGGTTGAAAACGACCTATAAGTAAACCTATGAGCATATTAGGAAAAAGAATAAACATTAATTTAAAGGATCTAAGTAATTATAATTATCAGAATTAAAACTATTAGTAAAATATATTGACTTTAATTAAAATATTATTAATAATAACTAGAATTCCTAAATTATTCTTTATAGATTAAGTTTTACATTTATTATCATTAATCCTAATATTAACGACATTGTGACAACAAAAAATCCTCCAGCTAAAAATCCATATTGTGTTTTTGGGGTATTTGAGTGTCCTGACCTATATAATAGAAAAGATCCAAATACGCCTACAAAAAGTATTAATGTCATAATTATTGTTTCGCTTATTGTTTGTAGTGATCTTGATGGTACAATGGTAAGTCCCTCAGGTACATTTACACCTTCAAGAATAGCATTTATTAATCCAGTTGATAATGCAAAAAAGAAAATTAGATAAATTACTGATATTACAAGAATGAGTTTCGATTTCTTATTATAATTCAATAAAAGATAGCATTTAAAATAAATATAAATACCTTTTTTTAATTATTATTGAGATAATATATTATACCCTTTTAATATACAATATAATAATATAACCAAATCTAATGAAATGCATTATTTGTGAAAGGACAAGAATAGAAAATTCAGAATATTGTATTTATCATATTAAAGCCAAAAGATCTCTTAAAGAAAATTATAAGAAATGGAGTGAAGCTTATTCTACAAATTTAACCTGGGATCAATATCTTGATCAATTATCAAAATTAGAAAATGTTGGTATTTGGATTAAGGAAGTAATTAATATTGAATTAAAAAAAGGTAAATAAGCTATTTACATTTCTCCCATTCCACCTGGTGGCATTCCTCCCATTCCACCTGGTGGCATTCCTCCTCCAGCACCTGCAGATTTACTTGATGCAATTACATCATCAATTCTTAATATCATTGATGCTACCTCAGTTGCGGATTTAATTATCTGTTCTTTTACACTTAATGGTTCAAATATATCTAATTTTGAAATATCTGTGATCTTTGCAGCTTTAACATCAATGCCCGTCCATTTTGAACCTTTACTCTGTTTTGCTCTAAGATCAGTTGTTGTGTCTATAGGATCCATTCCTGCATTTTCTGCTAATGTGATAGGTATTACCTCAAGAGCATCTGCAAATTTTTCAGCAGCCAATTGCTCTCTTCCTGATAATGTACTCGTCCATTCTCTAAGTTTCCCTGCGACATAAGCTTCGGGAGACCCTCCTCCAGCAACTATAAATGGTTTTTCTAAAACATCTTTTGTGACCATTAGCGAATCATGAATAGAACGTTCTGCTTCATCTACTACTCTCTGAGATCCTCCTCGTACCAAAATAGTTACAGATTTTGGATGTTTGCAACCTTCAACAAATACCCATTTGTCAGTTTCAACTTTTCGTTCTTCAACCAAGTCAGCACTACCTAAATTGTCAGGACTTAGATCATCTATATTGTTTATAATATGAGCGGCAGTAGCCCTTGCTAATTTTGTCATATCGCTTTCTTTAACTCTACGAACTGTTAGAATAGCAGATTTTGCTAAATAGTGTTGGGCTATATCATCAATCCCTTTTTGACAAATTACCACATTAGCACCACTATTTTTAATTTTATCAACCATATCTTTTAATATTTTATTTTCTTCTTCAAGAAACATTTTCATCTGATCTGGAGAACTAATATTTATTTTTGCATCAAACTCAGTCTTTTCAATCTCCAAAGCACAATTTAATAATGCAATCTTAGCCTTTTCAATTCTCTTTGGCATCCCTCCATGAACTATTTCCTTGTCTAGCACTATTCCTTGAATTAAAGTAGTATTTCTTAATGATCCCCCTGCTTTCTTTTCTACCTTAACATCATCAATATCTACTTTGTATTTTGAATCAAGCCTATCTGCTACTTGTAAAACTGAATTTACTACAATTTCAGCTAATTCATCAGCTTCCTTTGAGACAAGTTTAGTTTGCATTGCTGTCTTGGCTACTTTAAGTAATTCATTGTTCTCATTCCCTACATCTATTTTTTGTGCTATTTTATTAAGAATTTCAATCGCTTTTTGAGCACTTTTCCTATATCCATCTACTATAATCGTGGGATGAACATCATTTGCTATAAGATCCTCTGCCTTTTCAATTAATGCACCAGCTAATATTACTACAGAACTAGTTCCATCACCAACTTCGTTATCTGTTGCCTTGCTAATTTCTACCATCATTTTTGCTGCAGGATGCTGTACATCTATTTCCTTAAGAATTGTAGCTCCATCATTTGTGATGGTAACATCACCTAATGTATCTACTAACATTTTGTCCATACCTCTTGGACCAAGACTTGAACGGACAATTTCTGCTATTAGTTTAGCAGCTGTTATGTTATTCTTTTGGGCATCTCTTCCTTTTGTTTGAGTAGATCCTTCTTTTAATATTAAAACTGGTACGCCACCAGCTGAACCTTGTTGAATTGACATTCTATCATTCTCACCTAAAATTAATTTATAACAATGTGACAGAGCTAGGGATATTTAATTTTTTTCTGTAATACAATTAATTTTTATTAGATAGATTTTCATAATTATTAGAAAAAATTAATTTAGTAAATTAATAATACAAATTATTAATTAAATAAGGATTCAAATTGACCATTATTTATATCAGCATAAATTTCTTTAGCAGGTTTATTTTCAATCTTTATACCACTACTGACACATGATCCAATTATTTCTTTTGCGACATTTTTCAAATCAATAGCGTAAGATACATCTATCTTCATTCTTGCAATTTTAACTATATTTTCCATGCTAATATTTCCTACATAATCTTTTCCTGATGTTCCAGATCCCTTAGTTATACCAGCTTCTTTGGCTATTAATGCCGTAGTTGGAGGTATACCTACTTCCACACTAAATTTTTTTGTATCAGGATCAACCTCTACTTTAACAGGAACTTTCATCCCTGAAAAATCTTTAGTTTTATCATTAATAGTATTTACAACTTGCAAGACATTAATTCCAAGTGGTCCTAATGCCGGTCCAAGAGGGGGTCCTGCACTAGCTTCTCCTCCAGTAACTAAAGCAGAAACAGTTTTTTTATCGCCCATATCAAAAACAATATTTTTTCGGAAATATAAATCGACATTACATATTTTGAAAATTTTTTATTTATTCAATTTTATATTTAAATAGAAACTATTTACTAAATTTTTTTAAGTAATTTGCATCAACAGTAACAGGAATTTGATATGGAGAATCAAGCAATACTACAGTAGCTTCATGCTTTTCATAATCAACTCGTATAATCTTTGCTTTCATTGATTTAAATGGTCCGGCTATAACTTCTACGGTATCATCTATACTTAATTCTGTTACTACAGGTTTCTTTACAAGATACTTTTCAATATCACTAAAAGGAAGATCTCCTCGTATTTGTCCACGGACATGTCTAACTCCATATAATGCATCATATGCAATATTAGAGTCAGGAGCTTCAACAATAACATAACCCTTAAAATTCTCCAATATAAGAATAGAACGTAAACTTATTCTTTTTGAATTTATCCTATTTTGTAAAATATTTGCAACAACATTTTCTTGTCCACCTGTGATTCTAATTGCAAAAAATTTGGAATCAACGTCTTGAGTATCGGCTTTTGAGTCATTTTTAATTAATTTATCTGATTTATTATTTATAGAAGAGTTAACTTTTTCTATACTTCTAGTTTTTTCATTCTTAAAAAAGGTATTTGTATTACCAGAATCTAATTCATTAGAATCTTCATAATTATCATCATTAGACTCAATATCATTTATATCATCATCTATATCTTTTTTGTTTTTCATTAATTTTAATACAATATTTTACGATTAAAAGTATTTTATAAATTTACTTTAATTATTAGTAAATAAAAAAGAATAATAATTCAAGATTGACAATAATTTGCTATTAAAGAATTATTCATATAAATTCTTTACAGCTTAAATATAGAATAATTTAGAATCTAAATTTTTTATAATTCATATTATCAAGGATCTAGATAAATGGATATTCTATTTAATATGAAAGATAAGATAAATACATAAGTATTTAATAGATAAAGTACATAATCAACAAAAATTGAGAACATCTATACAAGTAAATCAATTGGATTTACTAGATAGAAATATTTTGAATGAAATTCAATGGCACTTTCCTCTTACAGAAAGACCATTTTTAGAGATAGCCATGCATCATAATATATCAGAAAGTGAAGTTATAAAAAGGATAAATAATCTCAAACAAATGGGCTTAATAAGACAAATTAATGCAATATTTGATACTAGAAGATTAGGATATAAGAGTGCACTGATAGCTTTTGCAGTTAAACCTGAAAAATTAGATTATGTAGCTAATGAAATAAACAAATATTCTGGTGTAAGTCACAATTATGAAAGGAATCATGAGTTCAATATATGGTTCACTTTAGCAGTACCGCCGGAAAAGGATATGAAAGAAATTTTGGATAAAATGTCTAGTCTTGAGGGAGTAATAAAATATAGGCTTTTGCCAACATTAAAAATGTACAAAATAGGTGTTAAACTGGATATGGTCAATGATGATTCCTCGAATCCTAAACCTACAGAGAAGATTAAAGAACTTAATCCGGAAAAAAGTAATCTGACTAATCGAGATAAAGAGTTTATAAGAGAACTACAAAAAGATATAGAAATAATTCCTGAGCCTTTTAAGAAAAGCACAGAAAAACTTGGGATAACACTGAATAAATTATTTGAAAAAGCAAAGGAATTTGAAGAAAATGGGATAATGAGACGTTTTGCGGCTATCTTGAGACATAGAGATGCAGGATTTACTGCAAATGGGATGATAGTATGGAGAGTGTCAGAAGAAATGGTAGATAAAGTAGGATACAAATTGGCGGAATTTCCACAAGTAAGCCATTGTTATAGAAGACCAACTTATCCAGACTGGAAATTTAATATATTTAGTATGATTCATGCGAGAAGCATAAAAGCTGCTGAAAAAATTGCTGAAGAAATTTCAAATATAATTAAAATCTATGATTACAAGATTTTATTCAGCTCAAGAGAATTTAAGAAAGAAAGAGTAAAGTATTTTGAAGAATAATCAAATTTTATAGTATTTTTAACAAATTGAATTATATATCAAATAATTAAACTATAGTTTGTGTTATCTTCTAAAGCTCAATTTCCAAATCCTGAATCGATCAAAGCATTAGATATAGGAGATATAGCAATTATGAATCAGCTTGCCTATTCCTTCAAGGATGAGTTTATAAAATATGCTAAAATTGATTCCTTCACTTCTCCTGATCCTTTTAAAAATGAAAATCCTAATACTTATCTAATTGTAGTTGATAAAGAAAACATAGATAGAATAGTCGCAATGATTATTATTATACGTAATGATTCAAATAATTCAAAAATACCATTAGAAAAAATAAATAATGATAGATTAAAAATAATACAAATTCCAAAAGAGAAAGCATTATTACTGAAATATGAAATGATGCCAAAAGATACAAATAATTTTTATCAGTTTAGAAAAGACAGCATTGTCATCGGATATATTATGTTTGCATTTCAGATATGTGGACAACACTATTAAAAATACTATTAAATTTTAACTTATAATAATGGTTCTTTTTTTATTTTTAAAGTCCCATTTTCTAAAATTTCAATTCCCATTACTTCGAAGATTAATTTAGCATTTTCTTTTTCTCTAGTTAGAATATTTTTAGCTATTTTCAATCTATATGAAGGAGTCCATTGTTGCCCAATCTTATATTTGCCTTTCATATTATGAGGTATCAATTTTATTACAGTTACTTCTTGTACTGAATGCATCTTTGAGTTTAGTTTTTCATAATTACCCTCCTTTTGATATTTTTCCATTAACGAATTTAGAGCCAGAGCTTTTTCTTCCTTATCTTCAACTATATAGGAATGTCCTTTTATAACTACACTTATATACAATGTATCTGCTTGTGATGCATCATATGGATGAAAATAGTATGATGGAAGAAAAGCCAGATGTTGATCTGTTTCAAATCCTGTAGTTGAATTTCTTTTGATATTATCTATTTTCTCACCGAATCGATAAGAATGCATGTATATACTATCTTCCTTAAGAAGATAGCAATTATCTCTGAATTTTTTAGCTTGAACATAAACAAAATTCATTGGTATTACCTGGGGAAATCCATTGATATCTATAGTTGCTAATCTTCCAACTGCTTGATTATTTAGAAAATTAATAATATTTTGTTTGGATTGAATCTCAAGTTTTTTTATTAATTTCATGAGAATTTTATTTATTAATAAGACTATAAAGAGATTTAAAAGATGAGTAAATAAATTAATATCAAAAATTTAATGTTCCTTGTTGATTTTTTGTATTATTATCGTTGAATTCATAATTAAGGATTTTTTTCATTTTTTCAGCTCTTGCTTTTCCAAAACCTGGAATCAAAGATAATTCAGATACAGATGCATTTATCGCTCTTGATGGTGTTCTAAATTTTTTAAGCAATTTTTTGGCTAATTTATCTCCTACACCTGGTATTGATGAAAGTATGGATAATTGTTGTAATTGTATATGATTTCCTTTTTTTATTCTCTTAATTAAGGGTCCACTGATTGTAATCCCAGATTTTATTGCTTTATTTAATAAAATAATAAGAAATTTCGAAGTATAATTTGCTGAAGGAGAATGAATAATTGGTATTCTAAAAATTAAAGCAATAGTTGCAAGAGCATCATAAATCTGTAAAATTTTCTCAACTGAAATTTCAATTTCATCATTTTTGTTTTCAATAAAATTTTCAAATTGTAAATTTAAAATATTTCCTTCTATTATCAAAATAGGTTTAGAATAAAATTGTGTTAAATCAGAACATTGAATAAAAAGTCGTCCATCATATATTGAATTAATTAAATCATGTATTGTCTTTCTTTCAATAGCTATTTCAGGGGCTATAATATAATCTCCAACTGAAAGTCGTGCAAAATCTATTTGAGCTCCATCTTCAATTAAGAATTTAGGAACACTACTATTTCGCTCTCTTTCATCTACTACAATACGAAAAGACACAAATAAAATTAAATATTCGGATTATTGTTTCTAACTAAAAATTATACTATGAAAATTAGATTATTTTTGTGTTGTAGATTGCGTTCCTTTTAGCATTTGATTAATCTTATTTTCAACTTCTTTAAGATTTTCTTTTACACGTGATTCTTGTTTTCCTAACACCATAACTCTGGTATTTGCTAATTCTTTTTTTTCACTTAATTCTTTTTCTATTGTATCTTTTTCAGATTTTATTAATAAAGGACCTGCTGCTTTATAAATAGAATCAGATGTAGTTATTTTATTTAACTCCTCCAATGCTCTTTCCGTTTCAACAATTTCTAGTTCAATTTGTTGCTTCTGCATCATAATAGCTTGCAGATTTTGTTGAAGCTGTTGTAATCTAGATATTTGTTCTTTAAGCCAAGGAGGTAGTTCATTTTCTTGACTCAATTCATTGAATAATTAAATAAATTGAATATAAATTCATAACGTTATACAAATGCCAGATTAGTTATACATAGGTTGACGGTTTTAATTAGGCGCAAGTAAGAATTAATAAAAGATCTTAATTCTGTTATATCAGAAACAGTAATTTCAATTATTAATGACGGAATACAATCTCTATTTAAAATATATGATTTAATTAGAGGAGTTAATATTTTTGTCTCGGGTTCTAATGCATTATATAAAGATTTTAAAAAAGTTTTTGTTTCTGAATATGAAGAAAGATAAATAGAAACATTGATTTTAGCTTTAAAGTTTCTCAATATTTATGTCATATGCTCCAGCAGCTACTTTAAAATTACATTTTGGACAATTCCAAATGCCAGATGCAATTCGCCCAAATTTTAATGAACCACACGAAGGACATCGTCTTTTTTGTTTAAGAGTTCTATATACTTTACCATATCTTTTTCTAACTGTGGCTCCAAATTTTGTTCCTAGGCCTTTTAGTACAGTTTGACCTTTTCTATTTCTATTTACCATCTATTTTACAAGCTCCTTTAATTTAGTTCTTATAGTCTCTGCTTTAATTCTTGCTGTTTGAGCTATAAATTTTATTTGTTCAAGAGTAAAAGAGCCAGTTGATCCTTTCTGTATTGCAGTATAATCACCATTAGAATTAGTAGTTATTGTTATTCTTGATTCCATACATATCTCTTCTTCAGTGGTAGGATCTAGAATAATATTATTTCCTATTCGTATGGAAGTTATTGATATAGGTATTGTTGTAATTGGAGGTTCTTGTTTTTTTCCTGTATCGACTACCTTTTCATCATGAATTTCAAAAATTGGTAATTTACTACTTAATAATGCAGCAACTACAGCATATGAAGTTGCATCAAAGAGATTACCATCAGCATTAATTATACTACAATCAACGAAGATGGTATAAACTATTTTACCAGGTATTAAAACTAATTTCTCTAAATCAACCATCTCAGATTCTCTAATTCCCCGATCAACTACTCTGGCTAGCTCTATTGTTTCTTCATCGGGAGGTCCAGGTTCTATATAAGGAGATGCAATAGGTAGAACTTCTGCAGTTACAATTAATGCTCCTTTATTTTCTAATCCTTCGAATGGTTCGCCTGTTTCAACTTTTATTCCTGCAATTACTTCGGAATTGCCTAATCTTACTTTGGCGGACCCATCTGCTTTTTTAATTATATCTACTTCTATTTGTAGGTCTCTTATATCTTCTAAATTTCTGCTATCTAGTCTTTTTCCATTAGCAATTAAATCGAACATTTGTCGTTTACGTAATTGTTCAATTACTAGTGGTGATTTTTTTGATAAACTCAATTCTCTTTATTCTCCTCCTCCAATTCTTTCTCTTCACCTTCAGGCAAATCATTTCCAAAGTACTTTTCTATTAATGCTTTTCTTTGTATTTCATAAACCATTTTACATCCATGAATGGCTTTTTCTATACATTCATTAAATTGAGATTCAGTTAAGACTCCATCTAATTGTAACAAGGTAATCTGTTCAAGATTTGGTAAATATGCAACTGGCATATCAGCTGATCCTTCTTTATCTTCAATGTCATTGATATCAAGAACTATTTTATCATTTACTTTTCCAGCTGCACAGGCTGCAACCAAATCTCTCATATTAACTCCAGCATCAGCTAAAGCCACTGAGGCTGCTGTAATTCCTGCACATCGAGAGCCACCATCTGCCTGTAATACTTCTACAAAAACATCAATAGCGGCTCTAGGATAATCTTCTAACATTATCGCCGGTTCTAATGCTTCACGCATTACCTTTGAAATTTCAACTTCTCTTCGTGAAGGAGCTGGATTTTTTCTAGTATCTGTTGAGAAGGGTGACATATGATATCTACATCTTAATACACATCGATCAGGGAGAGCCATATGTTTAGGATGAACTTCTCTTGGTCCATATACGGCTACTATAATTTTGTTTTTACCAAATTCTATAAAGGCAGATCCATCTGCATTCTTTAGAACACCTATAGTAATTTTAATATCTCTTAATTCATCAATAGATCGACCATCAGTACGTTTTCCATTTTCATCTATTAGAATTGTTTGATCCATAATCTTTATCTTCTCCTCATTTAGGTTGAATCTCTTCTTGGAGATTCGGTAGTATTATTTGAATTATGACCATTTTTAATATCATTGGAACTATTATCTGTATAACTGTTGTTAACATAGTCTTCGTTGTTTACTGAACTATTATTAGTTTCTGTTTGTGATATCTCCTCAGAAACATTTAGCAAATCTTTCACTCTTTGTGTTAAATTTGAGGTATGTGCTTCTTCCTCAACCAATCTTATTGCTTTAAAAGCAAGAGCAATGCCTTCATTACTTTTTCCAGTTACAACAAGTATTCCATTTTGTCCGATTAAAATTCTAGTTTGTGTAGCTTGTTCAATAGTTTGTATCATGGAACCTCTCTTTCCTATTAAACGAGGAACACGTGTTGAAGATATCTTTAGAAATTCACCATTAGAAATCTTACCTAAATCCTTTTCCTGAATTGTTAACATTGGATCTCTCGTTCTGTCAAAAGTTATTATTCTAGCTGTTACCAAGTCACCTGGTGCAAGTCTTTTTTTCATATCATCTTTAGCAGGAGAAAAATCTCTTCCAAACACATCTTGAGCAGGAAGATGAGCTGAAAAAATTGCATTAATATCTACTTCCCATGATAATGAAGAATTATCTATAATTTTTCCAATGACTATATCATTTACTCTCGGAATATAAACACCCGATAATGGAATAACTTTTATACCGTCTTTACTTGATTCGGCAATTCCTATCCTTGTAGCAATTATAACATTATCTTTTTTTATTACATTCATTAATGGTCTATAATTGCCTTCTATAATTACATCACCTGGAATAACATATCTTTTCTTAATTTCTAACATGAATTATAATAACATCTCCTTATTAGTAACATTAACAAAGAAAAGTATTTTGTTTGTATTATTATAAAACAATAATTTTATATCTCTTTTCAAGTTCCAATTTCCTATTTTAATAAATGGTATTTATTCATTGTTATTATTGTTGTTCTTGAACGTGAGCAGAGCCTTTTGTAATAGAATTTATTCTTTCAACAAAAGTTAGACGCATTCCAGCATTTATTTCTATAATTACTTTTAATGATCCATCCTGAAGCCACTTCTCATCTTTGAGATCTCCTATGCCTTTTATAAGACTATAAGATTGAGCAGAAAATTGTGGTGGAATGGTAACAACTAATTGAAGATTTTCTGATTTTAATGGTAAAATTTTTCTTAAAGAATCAATAATTTTTTTTGCTTGTTCCTCTGGTCTCTTGAATGGATCTATTACCAAACGAATCTGCTCCATTGCATTTTCTATTCTTAATGGAGGATGAGGAAGATGTGTTTTTGGATCAATAAAATTTCTACTAATATATTGAATAATTTGTTTTTTCTTTTCTTCAACCATTCTTCTACGCTGATCAGTTGTAAGATTAACATCACCATGTTCAAGTATCTGTTTAGCAATTTCTATTTGATCTTTAGTTTTAAAATTTTTAATTAATTTTTCATAAGGAACACGTGTACCTTTATTAGCATCTGAATAAATTTCCTCTGAAATTAAAATACTAGAAATATCTATTTTTTTACCAAGTTTGTAATCTAATGCTGGATCAGGCTTGACTAAAATTTCGAATTTATCAGCATTTAACATTAATCTTACTATAGAGAATTTGTTATCAGTCATAGAATATTAAAAATGAGATTTTGTAATATATATGCATATAAATATAAATTTAAATCTAATTGAAAGGTTTCAAAGTTAATATAAAAAAATAATAACTAACGATATGATTTCTGTTTTTTTCTTCTAGCACCTGGCCCACCGAATTTTTTTGATTCAGTCTGTCTAGGATCTCCTGCAAGCAAGTGTCTATCAAATTCTGTTATTTTTTTGCGAATTTCTTGTCTTATACTTTTTGACAATGGATGATCTTTTGGATCACGTCTTCCTTTAGATTCTCCAGCTAAGGCTCGTGATATTGCTACTGCACTTGCAAAAGCTTGTCCCATAAATCCACCACCTTCAACTTTTACGTTGATATCAATCTTATCTCGTATATCTCCAATTATATTTATTGGAGTCAATATCAATTCTTTTGAGACGTCAGGTTGAATTATCTCTGCTGGAATATTATTAATTCTAACTTTACCATTTCCTTTAGAAATGGTAGCAACTGCTCTTGATGTTTTTCTCTGACCCGGATATAAATCTACAATAGTATTTTTAGTCATTTTATTCCCCTTTCCAACCTATTTGTTTTGCAATATCTCCAATTGTAATATAATATGATTCAGATTTTGTTATTTTAGCATCATCAAAAATTTTTATTTCCTTTGAATTTTGAAATTCTGTTGGTATTCCTATATATACTCTCAAACGTTTAAATGCTCCTATACCACTTGGTTTTCTCCTTGGAACCATTCCTCTAACCATTTTAGTCAATATTCTATCTGGTCTTCTTGGATGATAAGGTCCGTGAATAGGATTGGTAACAGAACCTACTTCAAGATGTTTCTTGTAATCTTCAATTGTTTTATATCGATTTCCAGATAACATTGCTCTTTCAGAATTTATTATTACTACTTTATTACCTTGAATTAAAAGTTTTGAAACATACGAACATAACCGACCTGCAATACAATTGGAAGCATCAACTATTATTTGTTTATTAATATTTGAAACTGTATTATTTTTAGATTTATCCAATTATTCTTACACCTTTTCCATTTGGATGTTGATTGACAAGATCATTGATGGTAATAATTTTTCCACCTGCATCAAGTATCTTTTTCATTGCGGGAATTGAAATTGAGAATGAAGTAATATTTAATTTATGAGTAAGAGTTCCATTGCCTAAAACCTTTCCTGGAATTACAATATTTTCACCATCTTTGGTAAGGTTTTCTAATTTACCAATATTAATTTCAGATCTATTAGATCTAGAACTTTCAATCTTTTTTTCTAATATTTTCCATAAAGGAGTTTTTGTTTTTTTATATGCATTACGTAAAGTCCATTTAATATCATCATTTAAAGTATTAACAAACATAGTTGTAACCTTATCATGTTCCATATTAATATTCCCCAAATAAATCTACCTAGTTTTATTTGGTATTTCTAATGATTTTATTACATCACCAAAATTATTTATTTTTGAATTTATAATTTTTATTGCTGATTTTATAGTTTCCTCTGCAGTTAATGAACCAGTAGTCTCAATTATAAGGATTGATTCATCTTTGTCATTGCCATCTTTAACAACAGCTGAAGAGGTAGGTTGCCATTTTGCATGATCTTTTCCTGTGCCTAATCTCGCATAAGCTTCAAATTTTAATTTTTGTCCAGGAGCAAGAGTAATGATTGGTATACTTTTACTTACTGGTTTTACATATTCATCTTCAGATACCAAATCACCAGACATTACAAGACGTGTTTTTTCTGAAGATTCAGCATCTAAAATCAGCAATACACGACATTTAGAACATCCTAAGGTATTATTACAATCACATTGATTTGAAAAGACAAATCTATTTAATTCGGTTCTTAACGGAATTAATCCCAACCTGTGAGCTATTGCCTCATCATGCATAACCGATGAATTCTCTAGAATAACTACATCATCAATTGCTAATGTTGGAACTTCGCTTATTGCAATCCTTCTTATAGCATTCAAATATTGTCTTGGGATATTATTAAATTTTAGTATTATTTTTTGATCTGTTTTTTCTAAAACATTTATAGATAAGTTCAATAGTAATTCAAGATTTTTGACCAATGCACTCTTAAAAATCTACCGACCGTAACAATATGTTCTGGTGATTGATATTAATAGTTTAAGTAATAAATTAATTACATTGAAGAATCATCATTAGACATTCTGAAATATAATTCAATACGATGTTTCAATATTAGTGAAGTATATTTATTATTTAGCATCTTTATTATAACTGTTATCTTCTTTTGTAGGAATATATTCAGGACTATAATATTCTGTTAGTTTTTTTGAATAACAATCACTACACAAGTATCCTTGCATATTCCATTGTCTCATTGTTCTATATCTAAAAATAGAAATTTGATTGTTGCAAATAGAACATTTTATATCATTAGACATTTCTTTAATTATTTTTATTATTATAAATACGATAATAATAATTGTGTTAATTAAATAAAATATATTATTAATGAAAAACTTGTAAGTATCTGAAATTTATCATAGCATATAGCATATATTCATTTTCAATTAATAGAAGATATGATAATCTTAATTTGTATAAAGGTAACGATCAAACTTGATTATCTTTTATTTTAAAAAAATTAATTAAGATCTAATTCGAATCCATAATCAGTTAAATGGGATTTCATAGTGAAAAGATTATTTTCTTAGGAATAATAGGAATGGGTGCGATTACAGGAGTAATTACATATATTTTGTTTTCTGATCTTCCCCCCACTCCAGGAGATACAAAATCAATCTATAGACAGGAACTGCCTCCACCTACAGCACAAGCTAAAACAGCTACAGAAAAGATAGACCCTTCAACTGTTAAAGCGGATGTAACACTAACGATTCTTGAAGGAGCTGCTACACAAGGCAATCCTGACTATGATCCAAAGGAATTAACAGTCAAAAAAGGCAATACAATACTAGTTGATAATGTAGACTTGATGCCTCATACAGTTACAAATGGTGCAGGCCCTAATGATCCAAATTCAGCAAAAATATTTGATACTAGTTTAATTATGGGAGGAGAATCAGGAATTTTACAAACAGAAGAAGTTGATGCAGGTGAATATACATACTATTGTACAGTTCATCCCTACATGATAGGAACATTAAAGGTTGGATAAATAATAAAAAGACCAGTTACTTTATTTTTTTATATTATTTTTGTAGATGTTGAAGATTAGATATATAATTTTTAGTATTTGATGTAATTCTCAGATAATGATATGCTTATATATGTAATTAAGAAAAATATTATATATTATGGTTTTTTTAGAGGTTAAAGATCTTAATGTATCTATCGATGGAAAGAATATACTAAATGGTTTAAATTTAGAAATCGATAAAAATGAAGTACATGCTATAATGGGTGTAAACGGATCTGGAAAAAGTACCTTTGCAAATGTACTTTTAGGACATCCAAAATATTCTGTTACGTCTGGAGATATTATTGTTAAAGGAAAAAGTATTTTGGAATTATCTCCTGACGAAAGAGCAAAGCAAGGAATATTTTTGGGATTTCAATATCCTATTGAAATTTCAGGTGTAGGTTATAGTCATTTTTTAAGAAATGCTTATAACACTTTAAACAAATCATTATTGGAAGATCAAAAGGATAGAGAAGTTTTTCTTACTGTTAAAGAATTTCATGAATATGTTAAAAAAAATCTTAATAATGTTGGCTTAGATCCTTCTTTTCTTGGAAGATATCTAAATGAAGGATTCTCAGGAGGGGAAAAGAAAAGATCAGAAGTTATGCAAATGTTAGTATTAAAGCCAAATATAGCTATATTAGATGAACCAGACTCTGGTTTAGATATTGATGCAGTAAAAGCAGTTGCTGATGCAATAAATAGATTAATTGATACAGGAGCTGGTGTTGTTGTAATTACGCATTATGCTAGAATTTTACGCTATCTTAAAAGACTTGATAAAGTTCATGTAATGGCAAAAGGAAAAATCATTAAATCTGGTGGAAAAGAATTATCAGAAGAATTAGAATCCAAAGGTTATGTATGGCTAGGTGTAGAAGAATAAATTTAGATTATTATTTAATTTTAGATATATAATACGGCTAATTCTTTTTTTATTTATTCAATGTCATTTAATAATAATGAAAAAGATAACTCAGAACTATCCTCCACTAACAATAATGATAATTCTAGGGAAAAACAAATTATAACATTAGAAAATAATATAAAAACAGAAAATATAAAAAAAGAAGAACAGCTTTTTCTAAATTTCTCTTTTTTTAAAGTAGATCCAAAATGGAGATGGTTAAATGAAATAGGAAAAGAAGAGGCAGCTAAAGAATTTGAAAATTTGTTAGAAGTTGCAAATACCAAAATGAAAGTTATCCCATATTCAACAATAGGTCTAAGAAGTGATGCAGACTTTATGTTATGGATGATAGCAGACTCTATTGAAAAAATGCAAATTTTAACATCAAAAATTTATTTTACTGTATTAGGGAAATATATTGAACCTTCTCAAATCTATCTATCAAGCTCAAGAAAATCTATTTATTCTAATCAAATCAAAGCTGGTTTTATGACTAATCAAAAGCCACTTAAATATAATATAGTATATCCATTTATAAAATCAAGAGAATGGTATCTTCTCCCTTTTGAAAAAAGGAAAAAAATGATGGAAGAACATATAGAAGTTGGAAGAAAGTTTCCAAATATTCGATTAAATACATCATATTCCTTTGGAATTCATGATCAGGATTTCATGTTAGCTTTTGAAACAGATAACCTTAATGATTTTCAAAACTTAATTATGCAATTACGCGAAACTAAAGTTAGTAAATATGTTGTTAAAGATACTCCCATGATTGTATGTATACATAAAAATATGGAACAAGTTATAAAAAGTTTAGGTTGAATCAATATAGTGATGATTGCACTTAAAGAATGGGCTATTATCTGCAAGGCTCTAGAAGATGGTAGACAGATATTATTGCTACGTAAGGGAGGCATTATGGAATATAGAAAAGGATTTGAGCTTAAACATAATGAATTTTTACTTTATCCTACATTTGAACATCAATCTATAGAATCAATCAAAGCAGAATATAAAGAAAAATTGAAGGAAATATTAGAAGAACAAAATAAATATATCAGAAAAGAAATAGATAAAGATAACAAAAATTTTAACATAGACAATACCAACATTATTAAATTATTTGCAAAAGTAGAAGATGTTGTAGAGATTTCAGATAAAGTAACACTTTCCAAATTAAGAGATTATCACATATGGAGTGATGAATATGTAATGACGAGAATGAATTACAATCCAAGTAAACCAATGAGTATTTTATTATTACGAATATATAAAATAAAAAAACCATTGATTATTGATATTAATGATAAGTGGTCAGGATGTAAATCATGGATAGATATTGAAAAAGATATAGACATTCAGAATTCTCACAATATAGAGATATTAAATAACGAAAAAGCTCTAATAGACCCTGTACTAAATGATGATATATTTTATGAGTCTGTTCATAAGATTAGGAAGATTATTAGAAAATGAAATATAGAAAATTAGGTAAAAGTGGAATAAAAGTCAGTGAAATTGGATTTGGTGCATGGACTATAGGATTAGACTGGTGGGGAAAAAAGATAGATGAAAATGAAGCAGTAAAGATGTTAAAAAAAGCATATGATTTGGGAATTAACTTTTTTGAAACTGCAGATATGTATGGTAAAGGTAAAAGCGAAAGGATAATTGGTCAAGTATTCAAAGATATGAGAAATGAGATAGTTTATTCTACCAAATGGGGATATGATATGTATAACCAAGAACAAATAGGACATAATGAAATTCCTCAAAAACATGATCCAGAATTCTTGCAATTTGCACTTAAAAAAAGTATGGAAAGATTACAAACTGATTACATAGATGTTTATAGCTTACATAATCCAAAAATGGATGCAATTAAAAATAACAATTTATTTCATACTTTAGATAGCCTTGTTGATAAAGGGATTATTAAAAGTCATGGAATAGCATTAGGACCAGCTATAGGATGGGAAGAAGAAGGAATGTATGCAATAAAAAATAGAAATATAACATGCCTACAAACGGTTTATAATATTTTAGAACAAGATCCTGGACGATCTTTTTTGAATGCTGTAACTGAAAATTCAACTTATTCCATAGAGAATGAAAATGCATATGATATTGGTATAATGGTCAGAGTTCCTGATGCTTCAGGAATACTAACAGGTAAAATAACAGAGAAAACAATTTTAAATCAAAATGATCACAGAAGTTACAGAAAAAAAGAATGGATAATAGAAGCATTAAAAAAAATAGAGAATATGAAATCTATTGCAGAAAATAAAGGTTGGACAATTCCACAATTAGCGATTAAATTTATTTTATCTCAAAAACCTATATCTGTAATAATACCTACTATATTAAGTATTGAAGAATTAGAAATATTTTCAGAAATGTCAGATGGTATTTATTTAAAGGAAAGAGAACTTAAACAAATTAACGAGTTATATGAAAATAATTTTTATGTCTCACAAAGCATTGCTTAAATAGTTAAGCACTTTCCTATATTACTTTTAATAATAAAAGTAATTTAGTTAATTAAATTATTCATACTAATTATTTAAGGAATATCTATAGTTTTATTTATAGTAATGTATGGAAATAAATAATATAATATCTATGCTTTTGCATAAAAGCCTGAACGTCGTTCATATATTTGTCCATTTTGCATAGCTTTATTTAGAAAATTTTTAGCATCATCTTCTGAAAATCTTCCCGTTTGAATTAGTTCATTTATAAAATTTTTTTCTTCTACATCACTTTTATCTTGCCCAGATAAAGCATTAAAAATTTCCATGAATAATTTTAATTTGGATATTTCACTTTGAGGTTTACCATGTAAAACTCCAAGATCTACTCTTCCAGTATTAACATCTACTCCCGCCGTTTCTAGCATAGTTTGAATTAGATATATTGCACGTTCTGCATCATCAGAATCTACATAATCTTTTAATAATAATTTTGAGCGAGCCGTTGCTAATCTTACTAATCCTTCAAGTTGTCTTGGTGTAACAGTGATCATACCATCCGATTCTACATTTCTCATTTTCATATAATAATCTCTTATTTTATCTATAGCTTCGACAGTTAATTTTGGTTCCATAGTTTTTGAATAAGCAAGGTATTTACTAAAGAGGTCAATATCAATAAGATATTGACCAGTACTTGCTGATTCTCGGTGTAATTCTAATATGTGACTAGCAATACGATGATCTTTTTCCTTTTCTGGTAAATCTCTAATTACATAAATAATATCAAATCTTGTTAATAATGGTATGGGTAAGTTAACATTTTCTGTAATATTTTTAAAGGGATCATATTTCCCATATAAAGGATTTGCAGCTGCTAATATAGAAGTTCTTGCATTCAATGTAGCAACTATCCCTCCTTTTGCCACGGAACAGGTTTGCTGTTCCATAACCTCATGTAAGGCAGAACGATCTTCTGGCTTTATTTTGTCAAATTCATCTATACAAACTAAACCTTGATCTCCTAATACTACTGCACCTGCTTCCAACATCATAATACCAGATTTATCTCTTATTACTGCTGCAGTTAAACCTGCAGCAGTAGAACCTCTTCCAGAAGTATATAACCCTCTTGGAGCAATTTTTGCTGCAAATTTTAACATTTCTGATTTTGCAGTTCCAGGATCACCCACCAAAAGAACATTAATATCACCTCTCCTAGCAGATCCATCGTTTAATTTTTTTGTTACTGATCCTACTATTAATAATAAAATTACTTCTTTAATTACCTCATGTCCATATACATGAGGAGCATAAGATGAAATTAGTATATCATATGCATCATTTTTACGTGCTAGTGCAAAAATATGTTTTTCATCTTCACTATTTATTTCCAAACGTTCTATTGTTCTATTATCTTTATCCGCAGTCCTTCCACCTAGGTATTCAATATTATTTCCTTCCATTCGTAATCTAAATAGAGTTGTTTTAATTTGTTGTGATAATTGTTCTTGTTCTATTCTTACAATTCCAGTTAATAAGATTCTATCACCAGGTCTGCATTGATCTACAAGATCTCCTATAACAGTTACCTCTAAATAATGTGGTAAGTGACCAGCAGGAAGATCCTCTGGAAGTTCTTGCAATCTTACCATTTGAAAATCAGTGAAAATGCTGGTGTCTGGATCCATTTCTAGTTCTTTTTCAGAACATTTACCACATTTTAGAGGCTTTTTTAATATTAATCCTTGTAATTGAGCTTCTGTTATTCCACCACAATTAAGGCATCTATAACCAATTTTTTTGGCTAATGGTTTTACTTCAGATGATCTAACAACCATTCCCGAAACTCCAACAAGTTTATTGATCACTTCAGCATTTATTTCACGTAAACTTTTTTGTACTGTGTAATTTCCTATTCTGACTTTTATATTATTTTGAATCTCATTTGCATAATCTGGATGGATTTCATAGAGAACATTGAATATAGCTTTATTAAATGCCTCAAACATTTCATCAGGTTCATTAGTAATTAATTTTGCCAACTCTGGCTTAAAAGTATCAAAATCTATATAATCAACAACAAGCGATGTAGAATTGGCTGCCATCAAATTATTAATTCTATCAAAATATTTGTAATTCCCAGTTCGATCTTTGAAAGCACGTAAAAATTCTTCTAAATCATTAACTAATGCAGATTCAGTTTTTTGAAGTTCGCTCAAGACTTATTTACTGTCCTTTGTTTAAATTCTGAAGAAGATTTATGAATAAAATTGTAAAATTCTTTTTCTTCGGCTGAAAGTTTCTTTTCTAAATCAACAGATAGTGAAGAGGCAGCTGCTAATTTAACAATTTTTTCTATTCTAGAAGTTACAAATGAATTAAGGGAAACTAGAATAGATTCTTTTTCTTTATCTTTTAATCTTTTGTTGATAAAATCATTAGCACGAATGTAAAAGTCTAAATCAATGCCAGAAAGATCATGAGGTTTTGATATTCTTTCTCGGTTTAAAGATCGTGAGATATAAATTAGAACATCCATATCTTGAATTTCTATAGAATTATTTTCCTCCAAAATTTGGGCTAACCATCTAGGAATTGAACTTATTTCTCCTTCTTTTGCTTCAAGATTCAGACCATCAATATGGATAGAGAAATTTTTTTTAAATGTGATTCGTATTTCTTCCATTAAGTATTTAATATTATAAAATTTTTGAATAAAATTCATTTGTTTTTTAAAATGATCGTAATGATCAAAATTATCATTATTATTATGAGTTATTATAGCCTGGTCCAATCTATTTTATAATATATTTCATTTAAGACTAATAATTCTTTTTAACAAATTAAATTTGAGTAATAGTTTAATAAATATCATTTATATATATATTAATTCAATTAGATAGAGAAAGGAAGATATTAACTATGAAAATTTAGATACTCAAGTTAAAATGATACAAAATACTATAAACACAAAACTTTCCAGTTTAATGTGGGTAGAAAAATATCGACCTAAAAGAATCGAACAAATAGTTAATCAAAAAGATATTATAATTTCACTTAAAAATTTAATTAAAAAGCCTAATGAAATACCACACTTATTATTTGCTGGACCTGCGGGTGTAGGTAAGACTACTACAGCATTATGTTTATCAATGGAATTATTAGGAGAAGGATGGAAAAGAGATACTCTTGAACTTAATGCATCTGATGAAAGAGGAATAAAGATGGTTCGTGAAAGGGTAAAAGAATTTGCAGCTGTAATTAAACTTCCAAGTGGAACTAATGAAAAAGGAGAATATAACAATAAAGATGAAAAACCATATAGGATAATAATACTTGACGAAGCTGATGAAATGACATCAGAGGCACAAACTGCTTTAAGAAGAATAATTGAAGATAGTTCCAAGACTACTCGTTTTATTATTATATGTAATTATCTTTCTCAGATTATTGAGCCAATCCAAAGTAGATGTGCAATATTTCACTTTACTAGACTTGAAGAAGAAGACGTATTAGAATATTTAAGAATGATTTGTAAACAAGAAAATATAGATTTTCAGGAAGAAGCATTATCAAAGATTTATAGATATACCGAAGGAGATTTGAGACATTCAATAAACATTCTTCAAACAGCATCAGGATATGGACAAGTCTCAATTAAAAATGTAACATCGGCAATGGGACTTTCGGGTAAAGCAAAAGTAGGAGAAATAATTAGATTAGCATTATCAGGTAAATTTAATGATGCCCGTACAAAACTTTTAGAATTATTATATGTTTATGGTGTATCTGAGACTGATTTTTTCAAATACACTTATCATGAAATTAAAGATATGGACATAAAAAATATTGATGAAGTTATGTCAATAATGGCCGAATATGATTATAGGCTTTCTGTTGGTGCACATTCCGAGATTCAATTAACTGCATTTCTTGCACAATTATGTAAAATTGGAGCTAATATTAAATTAAAAAAATAATATCAACTAGAAAGAAATTTTATCTTTTTTGTAAATATAAAGGATTACCTTGTAATGAAATTTATACCAAAAAAAAGGAAATTAGAAGGTTCATTTTCTGCTGCAGTATGTATTGTTAGTGGAGGAATCGACTCTATCTGTACTTCAGCTTATTTGAAAAAGAAGAAATTTGATCTATATATCATTACTTTTAGTTATGGTCAAAGATCAAATTTAGAGATTGAATATGCAAAGAAATTTGCTAAATATTTAGATTCAAAACAACACAAAATAGTAGATATATCATTTATGAAAGACATTTATGGAGAAACTAATGTTCTTACCGATAATAAACAAAAAATTCCTGAAAATTTTCAGTATAATATAGTAGCTCCAATAAGAAATGCAATTTTCATTACTATAGCTACAGCTTGGGCAATGAATATAGGAGCAAAAATAATTGCTTATGGAGCACATACTGGTGATAATAATTATCCTGATTGTAGACCAGAATTTACAAAATTAATAAGTAAAACTTTGAATCTTGGAGATATAGATGGAATAAGATTAGGTTTAAGAAAAAAGATTAATGTATGGTCGCCGGCTATAGATGGATTAGATAAATCAGAACTAATAAGAATAGGTTATGAAATCATAGGAGATAAAATTTTTGAAACATGGAGTTGTTATTCAAATGGTATAGATACAAAAGATAGTAAAAAAATACATTGTGGAATTTGTGAATCGTGTATAAATAGAAGAAGAGCTTTTAGAAAGGTAAACATAGCTGACAAAACAGAATATGCCAATCAATGAAAAAAAAATGCAACTAAGTGAAATATTTACAAGTATAGAAGGAGAGGGAATACTATTTGGAACTAAAACAATGTTTATTAGAATGGCAGGCTGTCATTTAAAGTGTTATTGGTGTGATACTAGTTATGCTTTGGCGATGAATAGTGGAAATACCTATTCAATTACTGAAGTAAAAAAAATGATAAAAGATCAGTTACAAAATAATACATATAAAATTAATTTTACAGGTGGAGAGCCATTAATTCAATATGAAGCAGTAAAGGAGTTGGCAAAATTCATTAAGGAAGAATTAGGTTTAAGAACATATATTGAATCTTCTTGTTACGATGTGAATAGATTTAATAAAATTATTTCCTATATTGATATTTGCAAGATAGAATTTAAAACAAAAGATTCACAGGCTGTTGATATTAAGCATTATAGATATCTATTAAACAATGAAATAGAATGTTTAAAAACTGCAATAGAGAATAAAAAAATTACTTTTATAAAAATTGTTGTATCTAATTCTACAGCCATTAAAGAATTTAAAGAATTAGTAGAAGTCATTTTTAATACTATAAAATCTAAAGAGTTAGCAGGATTTATAATACAGCCAACTAATAATATAAATGAACCAACTGTGGATAGATTGTTGAAGTTTTATGACCTTATTTATCCAAGATATAATGAAGTTCGCATAATTCCTCAGTTGCATAAGATAATAGGAGCAAGATAAATTAAAAGATGAGAAAAAGTAGAGTACAAAAAACTGGAACGATAAATAAAAATAAAATTGAGAGATTAATTAGACAACTTTTAGTTGAATTGGGAGAGAATCCTGATAGAGAAGGATTAGTAGAAACACCAAAACGTATTGCTGAGATGTATGAAGAAATTTTCTCGGGATATGGAATGAATTCGGAATTAGATGTTAGTTTTAATGAAGAAACTAATGCAATAATTGCTAGAGATATACAATTTTATAGTATGTGTGAACATCATATGCTTCCTTTCTTTGGAAGAATTCATATTGCGTATGTTCCAAATGGCAAAGTCTTTGGTCTATCAAAATTAGTAAGATTAGTCGAGAAATACTCAAGAAGAATGCAAGTTCAAGAACGATTAACAACTGAAATTGCAGATGAAATATCTAAAAGAGAAGTTACTGGAGTAATTGTTATAGCTGAAGGAGAACATCTTTGTATGAAAATGAGAGGAGTTAGAAATAATAGTTCAATAATGACTATAGCATATAGAGGAATATTTGAAGAAAAAGGAGTAAGAGAAAATGTTCTTAATTTAATTTATACAAGGCAAAATAATATAATTAATTTATAAAATAATCTAATTAATTTGAATATGAATATAATAAAATAAAAAAAAGTTTTTTTATTTATAATTATACAATAATTTTTATAATCATAAGGCTTATAATGAAGTAAATTTTCTATAGGTAAGAAGAATGGCTGAAGCAAACTTTAGGGTCCAGTCTCATAAATTTACTCAAGACAATATTCAAGCTACATTAGTTTGTTCAAAATGTGATGAGATATTTTCCAAAGATTTTTTATTGGATTTAGAAGGACAGACTATAGAATTTAAATGTCCTGTTTGTGGAGTTTCAGGAGAAGCTGATTTGCCTTATAAAACAGCAGAAGAAAGAGAAGAATTTGATGAGGATTTGGACGAAGTAGAGGAAGATACATTTGATGAATTTGAAGAAGATTATTAATGTCATAATAATGCAATAATAGTTTTACATTCGTCATTTTTAATTCATGATATGTAAAAATATGTAGAATTGTAAAAATGTAAAAAAAAGTAATATATTCATTGAATTTTATTTTCTCTCAATTAATTTTTGATATATATTATTAATTATAATAATAGAATTATGGAAAAAAGGGAATAAGGAGAATGAATACGAACTTTACTATTCTTATACATGTTAATTTTAGAATTAATATTATTGTCTTGTACCACATTTTATACAAAATTTAGAATCAACTCTAAGTTTATTACCACATTCAATACAAAATTTTGAATCTAAATTTGTATGATAGTCTAAATTTTTAGAGGATGATGATTCTGTTTTGTTAAACATATCAGTTATTGCTCCTGTAGGCTTGAAAGTTTCGTCAATATCAGGTAAAAGATCAGAAAAATTAACAGATTTATTAGTTGATGTCTCATTTACTTGGTTTTGATCTTCTTTTTTTGTTTGTAGAAAAAGTATGATTCTTGGTACCTCCTCACCATTATGTTCAACAATTTCCGATAACCAAAAAACAAATTTTTTAAGTGTCATTTCAGGCGTAGAAAAAGTTAAAGAATGTGTGGACATATATTCTTCAGCTGCAGACCTACCGTCAAACACTTTCATATAAATAAAAGGTTATAACTTGTTTTTAATTATTGCGAATTACCGCATTTACTACAAAATTTTGCTTTTGTTGGAATTGAGGCTCCACAAACTATACAATTTTTAAATGTTTTATTATCTTTTAAGGAATCTACATAGGATGGATTAGTTATATCATGAGATGGTTTTTCTGTTTCTATATCAACAGGTTTAAGAGATGGTTCTATTAATGATGAAGATTGTTGTTGACTATCATTACTTTGAATACGGCTATTTTCTATACTTCCAATTGAACCTCCTCCCCCTCCAACAAATCCTCCTATTCCAAAACCTCCTGGAGAACTAATATTGGGTTGAGGCTCTGCAATACCACCAGTGGGACGCTTAATTGAACCTCCTTTATCGATTGCTGATTTTATTTCTAATATGACTTTAATAGCAAGAAAATTCATGGCAGAGCTTGCAATCAGATATTTTCCAATACTAGAAAAATATTCTT
>DATFBJ010000062.1:0-2245 GCA_035253885.1 Nitrososphaeraceae archaeon | reverse complement strand
CCAGTAATTAACAATACCTTTTTTCTTTTTCCATTATTTGAAGAATCTTCGTTAATAGCTGAAACCATAATAAAAAATCGTCAATAAAGTATAAGTATAGATCATATGTAAAGTAACTCTTTTACATTAAAGAATTGCTATAAATCTTTGTAATTGCAAATTTTTGCTTATTACTAGAATATAAAGATAATCTACTTGTATTAGTATTCTAATAAATGATAGCATATATACTGAGAATCCATTTAATAATAATTAAATTTAGCATCCTCTAAATATCATATACAATAGATATAAAAGTCAACTCTCCTCATAATTATCAATAAAAATCATCATAACTGATTTAGTAATAGATACTAAAATAATCTAGAAAATTAAAAACTTTATCTATTATGTTACCGAACCCTGTTATAATGAGAATTCTCTTCTATTAAAAATATTGTTGTATATGTTGCTTTTTCATAATTTACTGCTACATAATGGTACTTTTCATATTTTAAAATTATAGTATATAATTTTAGTTATTGTTAAATTCAATTTGTATTAATATAAAAAATATTAAAAATCTTCAATAGCTCAAATGATATAATTTTATCATTATTTCTGAAAATTTAATAAGAATTTATTTATATATATCTTGATTATACTCAAAATTCAAATGAGACTAATAGAAGAAAACACATATCAAATTAAAAACCAATCAAAAGAGTCAAACTACAACAATTTTGTCTTCCATAACAACTCAACAGTATTACATAGAGAGAGTAAACAACTATGAGTGATACCTCCACAACCTTAAGGCAATACCCACTACCAGATAAAAGAAGAAAGACCATGATTTCGCCTTCGCCATCAGCACCTTCTATTTCTGAAACAATGGATGCCAAAAGTGAATCAATAGCAGTTGACAAATATATAAAATCACAGGTAGATTTACTCTCTAAAAGTAACATTGAAAGATGGATTAATAGTCTAACATCTTTTCATAATCGACATAGTAAATCAATATATAATCATCAAGTGGCCAGTTGGCTCAAAAAAGAGTTAGAAATTTCAGGTTATAAAGATAAAGATAAGATTAAGGATGATGATAAAGATAAGTATAAAGATGTTGTTTATTTTCACCAATTCAGAGAAAATGGACTAGAATTGAAAAATGTTATATGTCATAAACAAGGGGAAACAAATAAAATTATTCTTATTTGTGGACATTATGACACTATATTAGGTAACAACATAGAAGACACCATATCAAGAGCTCCCGGAGCTAATGATAATGCTAGCGGAGTAGCAGCAATCCTAGAAATAGCTCGTATTCTCTTTTCTGTTGATTTGAAATATAGTATTCGATTTGTATTGTTCTCTGGTGAAGAACAAGGTTTAAGAGGTTCAGAGCATTATGCTGATGCTATTAAAAGAAAGAATGAGGATCTTCGCCTAGTTATTAACTTAGATATGATTGGTGTACCTGACTATCATGCGATTAAAACAACCCTCGAAAAAGAGGATATGGTTGTTCAACATGATTTTTCTGCCATTAAAAAGATAATCCAAATAGACGTAGATAAAGAATTTGAAAATCAACCATCTTGTAATGAGATAAAAGATAATGACGAAGAATCAGATAGATATGGTATGATAATGGAGCAAATGGCTCTAGATTATACTGACATCCAAGGTAAAAAAGGCTCTGTTTATTCCAGTGATTATTGTCCATTCGAAGCACGTGGCTATATAGTTATAGGTGCATACGATCGATCAGCCGAACCAGACAATCCTCATTATCATAGTTCGTCGGATGTATCTGCTAATCTTGATATAGAATATATTATATCAGTAACTAAAATGGTACTTGCTACTATTTTACATGTGAATAGAGAAAATTCATCATAATAGTTGATCGTTATACTGCAACAAATTTCTGAAATTTGCACTCAAATGGATTATAATTTGTACTATAATATTAGGATATTAAAGTATTGAATATTGGATAATTAAGAAAAATTCAGAATATATTAAGACCAATCTTTTTTATTGTTATTGTAACATAATAATAATAATAATAATCAAGATTCTTCATTTGAACTACAAAATCGTGTCAAAATCAGTTCACACACCTCTGAGCCATATACTAGTAGGGTTCAATAACATTTTCAAGATTTAATTCAAAAATAATGCAAATATAGAAGACTTGCTATTGAAATTGGAAAAATAAATATTAAATAATTAGATAAACTAAAGGCAGTAT